>JASHPP010000402.1 GCA_030038035.1 Trebonia sp. | reverse complement strand
CACGTCCCGTACATGGGCACGACGTTCGATGGCGTGGCCGCCTGCGGCGTTGCGTACGACGGCACGAAGAGCAACAACCAGGGAGACATCAAGTACAACGGGGTCACGCTGGATTCAGACGGCTTCCAGTGCGTTGAGCTCGCGGCCCGGTATTTCTACTACGTGACCGGGCTTACCCCGCCGGAGGCGAACGGCGGATCTTTCGCGTGGGCGGTCTACAAGGCACACCCGCAGTTCGGCATATCTCCCGGCGGCGCCACCGGCGGTGTGAGCAACTACGAGAGCACCCTCGTGCCTGGTGACATCATCAGCATATGGAGTGCCAGCGACCTAGTCGGGCATGTCGCCGTCGTCACCAAGGTCTCGCTGAGCACCGGCAAAATCTATGTCATCGATGAGAACGCGGGCGCCAGCGGCACGGACGCCATCAGCGTCTCGGCCAGCGGCAAGATGAGCTTCAACGGCCTCAACGAGTTCCAGTGGGTCTACAACCTGCCTTAGCGCCCGTGCATGGCCGCTCGCCAGGCGCCTGGCGAGCGGCTTACGGCCCGAGCCGGGAGTCAGGCGTGGGCGGCCAGTTCGGCGAGGAACGCGCGCGCGGCGGCGGACGGCCGCCTGGCCGCCGATGTCGCGGCCATGATCCGCCAGGTCAGCGGCGGCGCGATCTGCACCGCGACCACGCCGTCGATGCGGTCGGCGACCGAGGTGGGCACGAAGGCGATGCCGAGGCCGTTGCGGGCCAGCGCGGTGGCGGTCCCGTACTCGGGGACCTCGAACGAGACCTGCCGATCCAGGCCCGCGGTGGCGAACGCGCGATCGACGACCGCCCTGGTGCCCCAGCCCGCGGGGAAATCGATGAAGGACTCGTTCGCCAGCGTTTCGAGCGCCGCCTGCCCGGCCGTGGCCAGCGGGTGGTCCGTGGCGCAGATCACCACGAGCGGCTCGTGCGCCAGCGGCCGTACCCTCAGGCCGGACGGTGCCGCGCCGGGAAGTGACAGCAGCGCCAGGTCAAGTTCGCCGCTGATGACCTCGGCCGCCAGTTCCGCCGAACCGCCACTCGCGACCCGCAGCCGCACGAGGACGCCCGGGTGCTGGTTGTGGAACCGCCCGAGGAGCGCGGGCACGTCGACCGAGCCGGTGGCGACCATCGTGCCGATCGACAGCGTCCCCCGCAGCCCCGCCGTCGCCTCGGCGACCGCGTCCGCCGCCGCCTGCGCGGCGGCGAGCGTGGCCCGCGCCTCGGGCAGCAGCGCCCGCCCCGCGTCGGTGAGGGTGACCCGGTGCCTGTCCCTGTCGAACAGCGTGGCGCCGAGCTCCCGCTCCAGTCCCTGGATCGCGCTCGACACCCCGGACTGCACCACGTGCAGCCGCCGCGACGCGCGGGTGAAGGACAACTCCTCCGCTACCGCTATGAAGTACTCCAGGTGACGCAACTCCACACGCTCATCATCTCCCGCCGGCGGTCTCGGAGCCCTAATACGGCGTCGGGTCGGCCATGGCCTTGCGGATGCGGACGATCACCATCTCCGGGGTATCGAAGAGCTCGCGCCAGGTGAAATGGACCACCTTGTAGCCGGCGTCGCGCAGCAGCCGGTCGCGCCTGAACTGCGCGAGCATGTCATCCCGGCTCGTGTACTTCGCCAGGCCGTCGGCCTCTGCGATCGTCTTGTGCTTCTCCCAGCAGAAGTCGACCCGGTAGACGAACCCCGGACCGCGGATCGTTACTTGAAGCTGCGGTGCTTCCAGGCCGAACGCGTCGAACCGCACCCGAGCGCACGACTCAAGCGCCGATTCCGCTAAAGGGCTGCTGAACGCGACGGCATGCCTGGCCGAGGCGATCCGCGGCCATCGCGCGCAGGCTTCGCAGACACGCGCGAGCTCCTCCCTTGTCGTCGCTCCGGCGCGCAGCGCGGAGTCCGCCGCGACGACCGCCTCCATGAACGGCACCATGCGCGCCAGGTCGATGACCGTGCGGGCGGGCGTGGTGACCCGCGTACCGTATGCCCTTGCCACGTGCTGGTCAGGGAGTTCGGCGCGGTGGAAGCAGATGCCTGCCGTCGCGCGCGTTCTTCTCGGCTTCGGTCGTGGGCAGGTCAGCGTCACAACCTCCGCTGATGGCTGTATGAGCAGCTCGAAGCCGTGGATCAGGGCCGCGGAATCGTGGCTGCCGACGACATCGCGCCCGACGCACGCGCGTACCGCGGCGACCTGAAGCGCGTGCGCGTAGCGCGGGTTGTTCTCGGCCGCGGCGGCGGCCCGCCGGGTGGCGTAGGCACCGTACCGGACCTGCACCAGGTCGCCGGAACGCACGAGCGTGCGCAACTGGGCCGTCGTCACGCCCGCAGCCCGCCACTGGGCGTATGTCCTGACCGTTGCCTTACGAAGCGTATCTGGATAATTCCGAAGAGTCACATTATGCGGTATGCCCGCTGCACCGCATCGGCATGCCGGCGGACTTTGTACACTCTGTGACCTTTTTCCGGTCCGTTATGGGCGTTTTGTCCATGCATGGAGTGTGCCAAGTGGATAGGTGATGCTGATGCGACGGCTGATGTCGTGGCGCGAGGGGAGCGGCAGCGTCGGCGGCGCGCCGGAGCGGGTGGCGGCGCGTCGGAGCGGGTGGCGGCAGCGCCGGGGCGGGCGGCGGGGAGCTGAGCGCGACGGGGCGCCGAAGCGCGGCACGCCGACTGGGTCAGGCACGGGCGAACGGGCTCCCCTGCATCGCTCATGGCGCGGATCATCGCGCCAGTTAGCCTGCAACTGTCACGGATCGTGTTATAAGACTGTGATTAGCGTCACAGAATGCCAGGTAAACCTCCCGACTTCTTTCTTGCCGAAGTTGCGGGCAGATCAACTTCCTTTCTGGCATCGTTGATCGGCAGCGGTAGATAAGGCGGCACGGACCGAAGGGA
>JASHPP010000401.1 GCA_030038035.1 Trebonia sp. | reverse complement strand
CGGGGCGGAGGTGAGCGCCCGGCCGTCGGACTCGATCGCGCTCGCGCTGCGGACCGGTGCGACGATCTTCGCCTCCGACGAGATCCTCGACGAGGCCGGCGTCGCCATCCCCGACGAGCAAGAGGACGAGGTCGAGAAGTTCCGCGAGTTCCTCGACACGATCTCGCCAGAGGACTTCGGCCGCTCGACCTGAGCGGGCGACGTCAGCGGCCTGAGCCCGACCGTGGTAAGCCCGTAGTGCCCGGCCCACCTGCGCTCTCTTGGCCGCGAATGTCGCGACTCGCCGCGGGAGATCGTTGACGTGCCAGGCCGGAGCGGCTTACGGTGCCAGTGCCGGGGGTAGTCACAGGAGGTGGCCGTGTCGGTAACAAGGGGTGGGTCCGGTGATCTTCAGGGCACGCTCTTCGACGGCGACCCCGAGATCGGCTACCGGGGGCCGACGGCCTGCGCCGCGGCCGGGATCACCTACCGTCAGCTGGACTACTGGGCGCGAACCGGGCTGGTCGAGCCGAGCGTGCGCGCCGCCCACGGATCGGGTTCGCAGCGGCTGTACGGCTTCCGCGACATCCTCGTGCTCAAGGTGGTCAAGCGGCTGCTCGACACCGGGATATCGCTGCAGCAGATCAGGACCGCGGTGCGGCACCTGCGCGACCACGGCACCGACGACCTGGCGCAGGTCACGCTGATGAGCGACGGCGTGAGCGTCTACCACTGCACCTCGCCTGACGAGGTGGTGGACCTGCTGGCGGGAGGCCAGGGGGTGTTCGCCATCGCCCTCGGCCGCGTCTGGCAGGACGTCGCCGGTGAACTCGCCGAACTGCCCGCGGTCCGCGCCGAAGACGGGCTGATCGCCACCGGCACCGACGAGCTCGCCACACGGCGGGCCCGCAAGATCGGGTTACAGTGCGCCAAGCGGCGCGCGCCGTCGGTTTCCAGGCGATTCTGCCGTTCTGTAGTCACATTGTGACTACAGGTCTTCTTGCTGTGCGCAACCTCCGTTGGCTATCGTCAGTCAAATGACACTCCTCGCTCAACGACGCGGCGCACTGCTCGCCGTGTCCGCACTCATTGCTTGCCTCACGCTCGCCGCTACTGCCTGCAGCAGCTCATCGAGCAGCTCGCCTAGCAGCACCGCGAGCGCTTTGCCCAGCGGCGATGTCTACGTGTTCTCCGCCGGATCACTGGACACCCTGATGACCAAGACGGTCGGACCGGCGTTCCACGCCGCGACCGGCTACACGCTGGTGGACACCTCGCACGGGTCGGGGACCCTCGAGGCCGACATCAAGGACAAGGTGGCCGTCGCCGACGTCTTCGTCAGCGCCTCGCCGGCGGACGTCGCCGGCCTCATGGGTGCCAGTAACGGCGACTGGGTCTCCTGGTACGCGGACTTCGCCGCGTCTCCGGAGGTTCTCGGGTACTATCCCAAGAGCAAGTTCGCCAAGGACCTCCAGACCATGCCGTGGTACAAGGTGATCACACTGCCCGGGTTCCGTCTCGGCCGGACCGACCCCTCCCAGGACCCCGGAGGCGTGCTGGCGGTGGAGGCCCTTGACGAGACCGCGGCGGCGCAGAATCTGCCGGCGCTGAAGACGCTGGCGACCGAGCAGTCGGACGTGTACTCCGAGGATCCCGAAGAGGCGGACATCCAGACCGGGCAGCTCGACGCCGCGTTCATGTACGAGGCCGACGCCAACTCCCAGGGCAGCCCCTACGTGAAGCTCACCGGCACCAACCTGGCAGGCGAATACACGATCGCGCTGATCAAGAACGCCCCCCACCTGGCCGCGGCCGAGGCCTTCATCAAGTTCCTGCTCGGCCCCACCGGCCAAGCCGAGATGAAGGCTGACAACTTCGAGATCATCTCGCCGGCGAAGCTGACTGGCTCTGGCGTCCCGAGCGCTCTCGCGAGCCTGTTCCAGTCATGACCTCTGGCAGGGCGCCGGGCCTGCTCCTCGGGCTCGGCGCCCTGCTGGTCCTCTACCTGGGATATCCGCTCGCGGCGTTCGTCTACCGCGTCACCGTCGAGCGCGGCGACGAAGGCTGGAGCGTCCCCGGGCTCTGGCCGGCCCTGGAAGTGTCGGTCCAGAGTTCCACGATCACGTTGCTCATCGGGGTGCTTGGCGGCATTCCGCTTGCTTATATCCTTGCCCGCCGCCGCGGGTGGCTTTCCTCGGCGGTCCTCGTGCTCGTCCAGCTCCCGCTGGCCGTGCCGCCGCTCATCAGCGGCATCCTGCTGATCTACATCGTCGGCCCGTACACGTTCCTCGGCCAGCTGTCGGGGGAGCAGCTCACCCAGACGATGTACGGGCTCATCATCGCCCAGTCGTTCGTCTCCGCGCCGTTCCTGATCGTGGTGGCCCGCAGCGCCTTCCGCGCCGTCGACCCGGCGCTCGACGACGTCGCCGCCACCCTCGGCCACGGCCCGCTGGCCCGGTTCCTCCGTGTCGACGTGCCCGCCGCGGCGGACGGCCTGCGGGCCGGGATGATTCTCATGTGGCTGCGCGCCTTCGGGGAGTACGGCACGACCGTGGTCCTCGCCTACCACCCGTACAGCATCCCGATCTACGTCGACAACCTGTTCTCCTCCGCGCCGCTGTCGCAGGACGAGGCTCCGACGATCCTCGCCTTCGGCGTCGCCGCGCTGGCGATCTCCCTCGGCCACGTCCGGCGCACAGCCCGCGTCCGGCGACGGCCGGTCCCGGCACCGGTCGCTCCCGTGCTGACATCGCCGGTGCCGGTGGGCTTCGACGTCGACGCCACCGTCGGGACGTTCCGGCTACGGGTGGCGCACCCGGCAGGCGGCCACCGCCTGGCCATCGTCGGACCGTCAGGCTCGGGCAAGTCGGTCACGCTGCGGGTCCTCGCCGGGCTGCTCGGGCCGGGCGCCGGGACCGTGACCTACGACGGTGCCGACGTGAGCCGCATCGCGACCGAGCGGCGCCGGATCGGCTACGTCCCCCAGGGGTTCGGCCTGCTCCCCGGCCGCACGGTCTGGCAGCAGACGGTCTTCGGCGTGCACGCGGATCCGGCCAGGGCCGCCTGGTGGCTGCAGACACTCCACCTCGGCGACCTCCTCGACCGGCGGCCTGAGCAGCTCTCCGGCGGGCAGCGCCAGCGGGTCAGCCTGGCCCGGGCGCTCGCCGGAGACCCCCGGGTCGTGCTGCTCGACGAGCCTTTCTCCGCGCTCGACGCCCCGGTGCGGGCCGAGCTACGGCGGGAGCTGCGCCGCCTGCAGCACGACGTCAACCTCTCCACGGTCCTTGTCACCCACGACCCGGAGGAGGCGGCGATGCTGGCCGACGAGATCATGGTCGTGAGCGACGGGCAGGTGCTCCAGTCCGGCAGCTGCCGTGACGTGTACCAGCGTCCCGCCTCGGCGCAGATCGGCCGCCTGCTCGGCATCGACAACCTCTTCGAGGGCACGGCCGGTGCCGACGGCGTGCTGCTCGTCGGCGGCCGCGCCCCGGGCGTGCCAGGTGACGGCCTGCCGATCGGCCTCGCCACGGGTCTGCCGGCCGGCGCCCGGCTGCTGTGGCAGGTGCCGCCAGAAGCGCTCAGGGTCCGCCCGGGACCGTCGCCGTCGGGCGCCGACGGGCCGGCCGTCGACCTCGGTCAGGGCCGGGTGACCGATGTCGTCGACTTGGGCCGCACCGTCGAGGTGGTGGTCGGGCTGTCCTACGGAATCGAGCTCAGGGCCCGGACCCTCATGGCGCCCGACCTCAGCGTCGGGGCCATCTGCCGCGTAGAGACCGACACGGAGGCCGTGTCGGCCTGGCCGGAGCAGGAGGTCACCGGATCTCTACGTGATCCGGCACGCCTGGTGTGACCGCCCACTGACAGCACGCCGATCTTCGAGTGCGCGCAAGGACGCCCGGGTCACCGGGTGTCGGCAAGCCGACGGCGGCCGTGTCGGCCTGGTGACCGACATTCTCGCTGGTGCCAGGCAGTCTGGGGGCAGCCGGTCGATCCGGAACCTCAGATAGGCACCGTGGGGATAGTCATGTCACTAAGGCTTGTGCCGCCGCTGCCCGCCGGGACGCCCGGTGACCCGGGGCTGACCGGCCCCGGTTCGGTCATGTGGCGCGTCTCCCGCGAGCGGGTCGTGCCCCTGGGCGGGCTTAGCGCGCTGCTGCTGCAGCTAGCCCATCCGCTGGTAGCCGCCGGAGTGGCCGAGCACAGCGGCTTTTCCGCCGATCCCGTCAAGCGCCTGCAGCGCACGCTGCAACTGCTGCTTGTCACGACGTTCGGGGACGCCCGCCAAGTCGGTGAGATGGCCCGCCGCCTGGCCGATAGTCACCGCGCGGTGCGCGGGTCGCTGCGGCAGGACGTCGGGGAATGGCGCGAGGGCACTCCCTACAGCGCGGCCAGCCCTGAACTGTGCCTGTGGGTCTACGCCACGATTGTCGAGACCGCGCTTGACACCTACAGCGCGTTCGTCTGCCCGCTCGACTGGAACGAGCGGGCCGAGCTTTACCGGGAGAGCGAGGAATTCGGCCGGCTCTGCGGCGTAGGGAGCGATATTCGCCCGGCCGGCTACGCGGATTTCCAGGACTACTACGCCAGGACGCTGTCCCAGCTCACGGTCGGCGATCAGGGCCGCTCGGCCGCCCGGGTGATGCTGCGGGCCAGGCTGGCCGGAATCCCTGTCTCGCCGTGGGGCTCCCTGCTGGCCGCGGGCCTGCTGCCCGCGCCGCTGCGCGAGCAGTACGGCTTGCGGTGGTCAGCGGTCCAGCGCGTGCTGTGGTGGCTGTGCACGCACGTCATTCACGTCGCGATGTGCGGGCTGGCCCCGGCCCGGATCCGGTTCTGGGACCACTATCACGTGGCCGTGGCACGCTGCCTCGCCGAGCCAGTCGCACCGGACGGCGGCCGCGGCCGCGCGCCCGCCGCTTGGCGCGAGGCGCTCGCGGCAAGCGGCGCGTAACAATTTCGCCGCGGCGGCAAGACAGGTTTATGTCTTGTCCGTTAAGCTAGCTAGCACAGCCAGTTATCCCGTCCGGGAGAGTTCCTTGCCGCGATTTTCGCGGCCAGGGCGCCGAAGGGGCAACAATCCCCGGAACCTCTCAGGCACCAAGGACCGGGCGGGATTAGGCATTCTGGAGCCGAACCGGTGACAGACGGGGAGCCGACGACCGGGGAGGCTCCTTGACCGCCGATTTGTCCGCTTTCGCGAACCGCCACATCGGGCCCTCGCCCGAGGACCAGCAGGCCATGCTCGCCAGGCTGGGTTACGCCTCGCTGGAGGAACTGGCCGCCGCCGCGCTCCCGGCCGCCGCGCGGCCGCCCGCGTCCCTGGCGGCGCTGCCCGCCCCGCGCACCGAACAGGAGGCGCTGGCCGAGCTTCGGCGCATCGCCAGCCGCAACACCGTGCGCGTGTCCATGATCGGCCATGGCTACTACGACACGTTCACCCCCGCGGTGATCCGCCGCAACGTGCTGGAGAACCCGGCCTGGTACACCGCGTACACGCCGTACCAGCCGGAGATCTCGCAGGGCCGCCTGGAGGCGCTGCTGAACTTCCAGACGATGGTCTCCGACCTGACCGCGCTGCCGGTCGCCAACGCGTCCCTGCTCGACGAGGCCTCCGC
>JASHPP010000400.1 GCA_030038035.1 Trebonia sp. | reverse complement strand
TGAGCGCGGCGTTGGCGTTGGCCTGCAGCCGGGCCGCTTCCGCGGCCAGCCGCAGCCCGCCCTCGGGCGTGAGCCGGTAGTAGCGCCGAAGCCGGTTGTCCACGACCTCTTCCCGGTCCACGTCGATCAGCCCGTCCGCCCGGAGGCGGTCCAGGGCCGTGTAGAGGGTGCCGGCCCGCAGCCGGACCCTCTTGCCGGAGATGTCGGCGACTTCGCTGATGATCCCGTAGCCGTGCTGGCTGCCGGCCGCCAGCGCGGTCAGGATCAGGAACGTCGCCTCCTGCATCGGACGAATGCTCATACCCTCGGCATATATCGCTGAACTACATATGTCAGGGCGCGCTGTCAACCAGGGGTTACTCGGACTCTTTCCAGGCCGAAACGTCTTCCCGGTAGGTGTACGGGTTCGCGAGCGTCTCGTGCTCGGGGATCTCCGGGTGCATGCCGTTCTCCCATTCCTCCTGCCCGTGCTCGGCCTTGAGGTAGGAGATCGTCTCGTCAATCGCCGCCCTGGCGCGGCCAAGGTCCACGCCGACGAGCTTGTGGTCGTGCTTGACGACCTTGCCGTTGACCACGACGGTATGCACGTCGCCGCGCTGCGCCTGGTAGACCAGGTGGCCGTACGGGTGCAGGATCGGGAAGCCGACCGGCGAGTTGACGTTCTTCACGAGCACCAGGTCGGCCTTCTTCCCGGCCGCCACGCTGCCGACGACCGAGTCCAGGCCCAGGGCCTTCGACCCGCCGCGAGTCGCGTAGTGGACGACATCCTCGGCCCGCAGGATGTGGTTGGTGACGGTCTTGTCCTCCGCGTGCGCCTCGAAGTGCTCCATCACGCGGTCGGCGTTGAGCGTGGCCCGCATCGCGGCGAAGATGTCGCCGCTCCACCAGACGCTGGTGTCCTGGGACAGCGAGACGGGGATACCGTACTTGCGCAGCCGCCAGGTGGGCGGATAGCCCTGTCCGGCGTTGCACTCGCTCTCCGTGGAGACCGAGGCGAAGCCGCCGGTCGCGGCGATCTTGTGGTAGGAGTCGGGGGACAGCGTCGAGGCGTGCACGTAGATCGTCCCGGGCGTCATGTACCCGTTGTCGTACATCTGGTTGATGCCGACGTCGCTGGTCACCTTCCATACGCCGGCGTGCGTCGTCACCGGCACCCCGAGCTCGCGGGCCACCTCGAACGTCGCCTTCTCCGGGAATCCCTCGACACCGGGCAGGTCGAAGGCGAGCTGGAAGCCGAGCATGTCGCCCTTGCCCGCGAACCGGCGCGCGTAGAAGTCGCGGAACTCAGGCGTGGTGGACCACTCCCACGACCCCTGGTGGATGTTCCCGTAAGCGAGGACGAACCGGCCAGGCACCTCTTCCAGGGCGTCGGTCGCGGCCTCGGCGTGGTCGATCGTCCGCAGCCCGTGCGACCAGTCCACGGTGGTCGTCACGCCCGCGTCGATCGACTCGATCGCGGCCAGCAGGTTGCCCGCGTAGACGTCCTGCGGGCGGAACTTCTTGCCCCAGGTCAGGTAGTAGTAGACGAAATACTGCGTGAGGGTCCAGTCGGCCCCGTACCCCCGCATGGCCGTCTGCCACATGTGCCTGTGGGTGTCGATCATCCCCGGCATGAGGATGCCGCCGGCCGCGTCGATCTCCAGGGTGCCGTCGGGCACCGCCAGGCTGGTGCCGATCTCCGCTATCCGCTCGCCGGAGACCAGGACATCCGTGCCGGTGAGAATGGTGTGCGCGTCGTCCATCGTGAGCACGGTCGCATTCCGGAACACGACCGGCTGGCCCGGCTGCGGTCCCGCTGATGTCATGAGGAAACCTCCACTGTGAGGTGGCTGTGCGGACGATCGTCCGATAGTCGGTCGGCTGAAACCTGATCGGAACACTGTCCCTTTCTCAGCACGGTGTCAAGACACCTGAACTGCCAGAGTTGTCTGGCTAACAGCTGGCCGCGTGCGTTCCTGTGTCCGGCATGCGGACAACCAGGCCGGAAAGCGCTACAGTGCGGGGGACGCTCCGCAAGCCGGCACCAAACCCGCGCCGGCCGGCATGAACCAAGCACGCACCGAGCATGAGCACGAAGCACCAGCAGGAGGCCGACCGTGGCTCGTCGGGACAACAGCCCTGACTTCATCGAGGCGATCGCCCGCGGCCTCGATGTCATCCGCGCCTTCGGGCCGGGCCAGCCCGTCATGTCACTGGCCGCGGTAGCGGCGGCGAGCGACCTGCCCAGGCCGACTGCCCGAAGGATCCTGCTCACGCTTGAGCAACTGGGCTACGTCAGGCAGGTTGGCGGCCAGCTGGGGCATGCCGGGCCAGGCACCGGTCAGCTGGGGCAGGCGACCGGAGGCTACGAGCTGACCCCGCGGGTGCTCGACCTTGGCATGTCGTACGTGCTGTCCCGCGGCCTGTGGGAGGTGGCGCGGCCGCACATGGCGGCGCTAGTCGCCCGTACCGGGGAGTCAACGTCGATCGCGCAGCTCGACGGATCGGACATCGTCTACGTCGCCAGGGTCGCGGTGCCGAAGATCGTGACGCTTGCCGTGACGATCGGCACTCGTTTCCCGGCGATGCAGACGTCGCTCGGCAAGGTGCTGCTCGCATCCCTGCCGCCCGATGAAGCAGAACGCGTCCTCGCCGAGCCCAGCCGGTCGGGCATTGCCCCGCGGTGGCAGCCGGACGCAACCGAGCGCGCCGCGGCGCTGCGCGAGGTCCGGGCCCGCGGCTGGGCGCTCACCGACGAGCAGCTCGCCCCCGGCATCCGTTCTGTCGCGGTGCCCTTGCGGGACGGCGACGGGCGGGTGATCGCGGCGCTGAACGTCAACTCGCACGCGGCCGAGACGCCCCTTGAGGTGCTGACGGGCAAGCACCTCCCGCTGCTGCTCCAGACGGCGGGCGCCATCAGCGCCGACTGGGCGGTGCTGCAGAGTGTTCCGCAGGTCACGGCGGGTGCCGCCACCGAGGAGGTGTCTTGACAGCGGCCGGCGGGAGTCCCCATACTCGGCAGACGGACACATGTCCGTTATGCGGACAGAAGGCCAGATGGAAGGGTACTGCATGAGCGATCCTGACCGGCCCGGTCCGCTTGCCGGGCTGCTCGTCGCCGACTTCTCTCGCGTGCTGGCCGGGCCGTACTGCACGATGCTGCTGGCTGACCTGGGTGCGGACGTGATCAAGGTGGAAAGCCCAGCCGGCGACGACACGCGCAGCTGGGTGCCTCCGATCACCGAGGATGGCGTATCCACATATTTCCTGGCCATCAACCGCAACAAGCGGTCGGTCGCGCTCGACCTGAAGAACGAGCGCGACCTTGCTCTCGCCAAGACCCTGGCCCGCCGCGCCGACGTGTTCGTGCAGAACTTCAAGCCGGGTGGCCTGGCCAGGTACGGCCTGGACTTCGACTCGGTCAGCGCGGGGAACCCGGGCATCATCTACGCCTCGATCAGCGGGTTCGGCAGCGGCGGCGGCAAGGATCTGCCCGGCTACGACCTGATGGTTCAGGCGATGTCCGGGCTGATGAGCCTCACCGGATCACCGGACGGACCGCCGTACCGGGCCGGCATCTCGGCGTTCGACGTGATCGCCGGGCTGCACACGACGATCGCGATCCTGGCCGCGCTCAACCACAGGAACGCGACAGGAATGGGGCAGCATCTGGAGGCCAGCCTGATGGCCTCGGCGATGTCCGGCATGGTCAACCAGACCAGCGCGTACGCGGCCGCCGGGGTCGTCCCGTTCCGGATGGGCAACTCCCACCCGAGCCTGTTCCCCTACGAGCCGCTGCCCACCGGCGACGGGGACCTGATCGTGACCGCGGGGAACGACGCGCAGTTCCGCAAGCTCTGCGAGGTGATCGGCGCGCCCGAACTGGCCGACGATCCGATGTTCTCGTCCAACCCGGGCCGCACGGCCAACAGGGACAAGCTGCGGCCGCTGCTCGCCGAGAAGCTCAAGGCCCGCTCGGCGGCCGAATGGTTCGACCTGCTCATCGCGGCCGGGGTGCCGTGCGGGCCGATCAACACCGTGGACAAGGGGGTCGAGTTCGCGCAGAAGATCGGGCTTGACCCGATCGTCATCGCGGGCACGGGGGACAGGACACGGCCAGGGATCAGGCACCCGGTGGGGTTCTCGGCGACGCCTGCCAGCTATCCGCTCGCGCCGCCGGAACTCGACGAGCACGGCGACGAGATCCGCGCCTGGCTGGAGGGACCGGCATGACGCAGGAATACCCGACCTCGCTCGGCACCTCCGACGCCGACACGATCACCCTGCTCGGCCAGAACCTGGCCGACGACCTGATGGGCAAGGTCGGGTTCGGCGAGCTCACGCTGTGGATGGTCACTCAGCGCCGTCCCACGCCTTCGCAGGTGCGCGTGTTCGAGGCCGTGCTCGTCGCGCTCGCCGACCACGGCTTCACGCCGACGGCGATCGCGGCCAGGCTGACCTACCTGAGCGCTCCGGACTCGCTGCAGGGCGCGCTCGCCGCCGGGCTGCTCGGCGGCGGGTCACGGTTCCTCGGCGTCACCGAGGACTGCGGCCAGTTCCTCGCCGGGGTGCTGGCGCAGGCCTCGGCCCTGGGCGAGCCGCTGCCGGCCGATGACAGCGGCTACGACGAGCTCGCCCTGGCGGCCGTCACCAGGGCCCGTGCCGCGAAGAAGTTCGTCCCCGGCCTTGGTCACCCCGTGCACAAGGTTCGCGACCCGCGCACGCCTGTGCTCATTAAGATCGCCGAAGAAGAGGGAGTCCGCGGGCCCCACCTGCGCCTGTTCGAGGCGATCGGCCGGGTCCACCCGCAGGTCCTCGGCCGGACGCTGCCGCTGAACGGCGCCGGCACCTGCGGTGCCGTGCTCGCCGACCTGGGCCTGCCGCTGGCCATGCTGCGCGGGTTCGCGCTGCTCGCCAGGGCCGCCGGCCTGCTCGGCCAGCTGGCCGAAGAGCAGCGCATGCCGATCGCGAACGACATCTATCTGGCGGTGGACCGCAACGCCACCTATGTTGACCCTGAAGCAGAAGCAGCTAGCCCGAAATAACCCCCGAACCAATCCCCACGGCAAGGGAGCCGCCATGGCCACCGTCGCAGCGGTCATCGCCTCGACCCACCACCCGTTCTACTACCGAGCCAGCACTACCACCGGCGAGGACCGCCCGCCGTTCGCCGACGAGTGGGTGGCCAAGATCACCGCGTTCCGCGAGACCCTCACCCGGGCCAACCCCGACGTCCTCGTCCTCGTGGGCAGCGATCATTTCCACCAGATCTGGCTGGACAACATGCCGCAGTTCCTCGTCGGCAAGGCGCCGTTCTACGACGCGAACTGGTACAACGAGGAGCGCGAGTTCGGCCTGCCCCGGATGTTCTTCAAGGGCCAGGAAGACCTGTCCACGCACATCCTCAGGGACGGCCTCGACGCGGGCTTCGACCTGGCGTTCAGCAACGAGCTGCG
>JASHPP010000399.1 GCA_030038035.1 Trebonia sp. | reverse complement strand
TCGGTCGCCGGAATCGAGCACGTCGGCCTGGGCGGCGACTTCGACGGCACCCCGAACCTCCCGGCCGGCCTGCACGACGTCTCCCGCTACCCCGCCCTGTTCGCCGAACTGCTCCGCCGCCGCTGGTCCGAAGCCGACTGCGAGGCCCTCGCCGGCGGCAACATCCTGCGGGTCCTGCGCGCGGCGGAGTCATTCGCCGCCGCGGACGAGTGAGCCGCGCCCCGGGGGGCGCGCTAGCCCGCGCGCTAGCCGTCGCTAGCCGCCCGCCTTCCGCACCGCCGACAGCAACTGGGAGGCCGCCCGCAGTGCCGACCGGATTTCCTGCAGATAACTGCGCCCGCTGAAGACCGTGCCAGGCAGGAAGGAGCTGGCCGCGTCCACCCCGCAGCAATAGACGCCGCAGCCCCGCTCGATGCCCAGCACCTGGAGGGCGCCGAACTGCTGGTACGGCACGTAGATCTGGGTGGTCAGCAGCAGTACCCGGTCCCCGTGGCCGATGCCGTTTTCGCTGGCCCAGAAGCGCAGCTGGTCCACGGTGTTCACGCGCCTGCCCGGATCGCTGGACGGCGCGATGAGCACCTGGATGCCCGGCCACGCGTACCGTGCCCACGCGGACCACAGTCGGTCGTCCCACGCACCGGGTCGCGGTCCCGACTCTTCCGACTTGCGCGGTTCCCCGAGCCCGAAGGCCTGCCTCGTCGCTGCCAGCACGACGTCGGCCTCGTCGAGCTGTTCCCCGAATCCGAGCGTCGCGGCCTGTTCGGGTTCGGCGCCGCCGAGTTCCCTGTGCCCGCCCAGGACAGTCACGGAATCAGCGTGCAGGCCGTCCCTGACCAAGGCGGCCGCGTGCCTGGTACGGTTCACGCACGCGCGCACCAGGCCGGACAGGACCAGCAGCGTGGTGAACGTCACGTCTGGTACCGGGGTCGCCCGGACGAGGCCAAGCGCGTCCGCCGCGGCGAGTACCAGTTCCTCGGCGACGAGGTGACCGTTCACCTCGGCGGCGTCCGCGCCGATGAGGTTTCGCTCAACGCCGCCTCCGCGTCCGCGGAAGTCCCACTCATCCGATAGCGCCGCCAGGCGGTCGAGCAGTTCTCCCGTGTCCCGGCCGGCTGGCCACTCCCAGCCGGACGCCCTGGCCAGGGCTCGCATCGGTGCCGAACTCGCCCACTCCCGTAGTGATGGATCCAGGCGCGCTGCCGTGAGCTCGCCCGGCGGGAGCGACGGCAGCGGCACCCGCTCGAAGCGGATTCCCTCGGTCACGTGCCGATGCTACGCGCCATGCCGGAGTCTGCGCGTGCCGCGACAGCCCACGCGAACGCACCGAGCGCACCACGCGTCAATGGTTTACTTGTTTCGCGTGACAAAACAATATCTGTGGGGACAGTGCGGGCCTTTTCAAGGTAGGGAAGACTCTGCACTGAACGCCCCAGTATGGCCGACGCGGGCCAGGGCCGTTTCGAAACGGGGATGGATTCGATGCCTGAGACATGGCCTGACTGGCCCGTTTTCTGGGACAACCCAGGCGAGCACGCGAGGGAACTGGCACGCTACGTCGACACCACGCAAACCTGGCGCCTGGTTCCGGTGAATTGCTTTTCCCCGTGGTACGGGCCGCAGGCGGGCAGCGAGCGGGCAGAGCTCTTGTACGAAGAGCTGCGGTCCAGGCGGATCCCCTACTCTCATGAACCGTGGAATCCGGTCCCGTTCGGGCCGGAGGAGCAAGCCCGTTATGGCGGCGCCGGCACGCTGCAGCGCGTGCGCGGCCCAAACGAGACCATTCAGGGACCTGCGACCTGCCTGGACCTCGCCTTGGTGTTCGCGGGAATGGCGATGTGCGCCGACATGCGGCCGTTCATCGCCCTGCAGTCGGCACCTGTGCTGCACGCGCTTGTCGTCTTGCCCATTCAACGGGCTCGTTCCGTGCAGGGTGACAAAGTTCCCGATCCGCCCGGCTTTACCGAACGCCCGGGTGAACCGGGTGTCTGGGATCCGGCGCCGGACGGTTCGTCGTTCGCCGGCGACGGCAATTGGCTAGTGATCGACGTCTCCCTCGCCGCCCGTAACCCTCCGTTGTCGGGCATGCCCCTGCCGGAAATTGGCGCGCCGTTCAGCGCGGCGAAGCGCGAGGAACTGGACTTGCCGGGCATGGAGGGGGCTTCCCGGAATTCGACCCTTGTTGATGTCGACCGTGTCCGGCGGACGCCCCTTGAGCCTTATGTCCCGCCTGTCGGGTCGGCCGTGCCCGCGATATACGGATACCTTCCGACGTTCCCGTCGTTCATCGACTACCCGACGCGACAGGAGCTGCTGGCGGACCTGCACGATGTAGTGGGCGCGGCGCTGCCCCCCGCGACGATCGTCCTGCACGGAGAACCGGGACGCGGGAAGAGCATGCTCGCCGCCCGGCTCGCGGTCGCCGCCGACCACGGCTGCGGATGGTTCCTCAACGCCACAGACGACAAGATCCTCACCAGGTCGCTGGCCCAGGCCGAAAACCAGGAACTGGGCAAGCGAGCGGGCCTCGCCGGCCCCGCGATGCACGGCGAGGGCGTAGACGCGATCGAGGACCGGGGGCTAGCGTCCGCCGCCCTCAGGCGGCTCAGCGAGACCGGCCAGCCGTGGGTGGTCGTGCTCGACAACTGCGACAGTCCGCCCGGCCTAGCGGGCCTGCGCGGCCTGATTCCCCGGCCGCGGACGAACGGTCAGGTCGTGATCATCACGACGAAAGACCCGGACTGGGCGCGCCTGGGCGAGAGCTCAGGGTGGAAGGTGCGCGAGCTGCCACCGCTCGGACAGCCAGACCTTGAAAAGCTCGGCCTTGCCAGCCAAACGGGCAGCGCGGTGTATGGCACCCCGCTGATCACGCAGGCCGTCGTGGCGCTTCGCGAGCGGGCCGCGGTAACGCTCCCCGCGCAGCCGGGCACCGACGGCCCCGGGCTGGTCTGGCATTTGCTGCGCATGTCGCAGCATCGTTGGCCGGCCATCGGCGAACTGGCGCGGCTGCTCGCCTGGTGCCCGCCCGAGCCCATCGACGCGGACTTGCTCGGCGAGATCGGCGAGCGCGGCGATGGCGAGGCAGTCGGCCGGCGTCTCGCGGAGCTGTCCTTCGTGTCGCCGTCGTTCAATGCCGGACGGCTGACGGTCCAGATGCACAGGCTGTTCGCTGCGGCTGTGCGACGCCAGACGTGGCATGACAACCCGGAGATGGCCATCGGCGTGATCAGCCGCCTGCTCTCGGCCGAACAGGGTCGAGCTACCTTTATCGCCGCCGCGGACAGCAAGGCCCTTGGGCGGCTGGAACACGGGGATGAAGCAGGCGAGCCCGGTGATGTGCCGCGAGCGGCCGCCAGCGCGGATCCGTCCACGGCGGGGCTGCTGTGGTACAACCTTGGACACATCCGGGAGCGGCGCGGTCCCGTCGCCGGCTCTGACCCGCACTTCGACAAAGCCCTGCAGCTGCTGGACCCCGAACAGTACCCGTGCGAGGTGGCGGAGAGCATGATCGGGCGCGCCCGGGTCGTCTACCAGAACGCCCAGTCGTCTGCTGACCAACTGACCCAGGCTCGTGCGCAGGTCGCAGCGGCCCGGGACCTCCTCGCTCCGCTAGCTGACTCGAGCGCCAGGGAACTCCGGGAGCAGGGAAACGCGCTGTCCTGGCTCATCGCGCGGCGGATCGCCGGACGTGAGCGGAACCCGCGAAAGCGGGCGGGCGAGCTGGCCGAGGTGATAGAGCAGCTCTGGCTGTCTTATGAGGCGCGGTTGCGTCTGATTCGCGGCGCGGATGCCGCCATCGAACGCGGCGCGCCGCCGGCGCCCAGCGATGACCTGAGCGCCGAACGTGCGTACTACAACCTGTCAGGCACCTACCTCGAACTCGCCAAGGTCCACCACGAGCTAGCGGAGGTCGAGCCGCCCGGCTCGGAGCGGCGCCGGGAGCTACTGACGCTGGCGAGCGACGATCTGGTCAACTCGCGTACTGTCTACCAGCACGTACGGCGGCTCCGGGAGATACGGTACCGAGGCCAGCCGCATCCGCACCTCGCCGCCTGCGTGCAGGGCGAGGCGTACGTGACCTACTACCGCGCCATCCTGCTTGGCGAGCACGGCGCGCTGATCGACTCATTCGAGCTCACCGCGGAGGCGATGCGGCAGCGGCAGATAGTCGCTGGCGGCCCCGACAGCCCGGCCGTGCTGACCAATGGCGATGTCCAAAAGTCAGGCCAGTTCATGCTGAAGGTGGCTATCGCGATGCTGTTCGCCGGTAGTTCGCGGCCCTCCTCCGGCGTCGAGAACGTGATGGACGTAACGCGCGAGGCACTGGCGGAGACCTTCAGCCGGGTGAGCTGGCCGGGTCCAATCGAGCTGCAGGGGAGACCCGATGGCAGAATCTGACTGGGGTATGCCGGTTGACGCGCTGATAGCCGAGGTCAAGAACGCGCTCGTGCTGGCGGGAGTGACAAACGCGAACCCGGCCGCGGACCTGCGGGTGAGCTCAGTCCAGTTGATCCTCAACGTGGTCGCGACGACAACCGATGGTGTCAAGGTGAACTTCCGCGTGCCGTTCATCGGAGCCGACGTCGGCATAGGCAGCACGCACACGCAGCACGACACGCACACGATCGACATCACCCTGGTACCGCCGAGCCAGCTCACGTCCAGGGCCGCTCGCTCTAGCGGCGACTTCCCCCGCGTGCTGGTCGCGGCCATCGGCCGGGTCCGGCAAACGGTGGTCAGTGCGGCAGGGGGCGAGGACCCCTGGGCGCTGTCGACCGCGACCGTCGACATCTCGTTCGGCGTCACCAGGGACGGCAGCATCTCGGTGGGCGTCGAGGGCGGCATGACCAGCGAAACCACCAACACCCTGCGGCTTACCCTGGCCCCGGCGTAGCCTCGCGCTCATCACCTGCCGCCGCCAGGTCCGGTACTCTTGCGGCGTGACGGCACGAGCGCTGAGCAGCCTGGGGAGGCGGAGCTGATGGCGGCACCGGCCGAAGTCACGTCGGAGCTTCGCCGGCGGGCGGACCTGGATGTGCTGACCTGGCCGGCGTTCGACGGGCTCGACCTCGACGTGCTGGTGACCACCCGGATCGGCGGAGTCTCATCAGGACCGTACGCGTCGCTCAACCTCGGCTTGCACGTCGGCGACCAAGGCGAAGACGTGCTTGAGAACCGCAGGCGCGCTGCGGTCGCGCTCGGGGCGGACCTGCGCGACATGGTCTTCTGCGACCAGGCGCACGGCCGCGAGGTGCGCGTCGTCTCTGCCGCCGACCGGGGACGAGGCTCGCTCAGGCTGGACGACGCGATAGCCCAGACAGACGCGCTGGTCACTGCGGAGCCCGGCGTCGTTCTCGTGGTCATGGTCGCGGACTGCGTGCCGATCGTGCTCTACGATCCGGTGGCGCACGTGCTTGCCTGCGTGCACGCCGGGTGGCGCGGCACGGTGGCGCGGGTCAGCGAGGCGGCGGTGGCGGCGATGCGCGGACTCGGGGCCAGCCCGGAGAACGTGATCGCCGGGCTGGGGCCTGCGATCTCGCCCGACCGGTACCAGGTGGGCGCGGACGTGGTCGGGGCCGCACAGCGGAACCTCGGCGGTGGGGCCGCCGACGTCATCCGCCCGGACGGCACGGGCAAGTGGCTGTTCGACCTGTGGGCCGCCAACCGGATCGTGCTGCGCGCGGCGGGCCTTGCCGACGAGCACGTCAGCGTGGCCGCTACCCCCACGGGAACCGCCGGAACTGGCCTGTTCTTCAGCGACCGCGAGGTCCGGCCATGCGGCCGGTTCGCCGCCGTCGCGCGGCTGCGCCCCCGGGGCGGCTAGTGGACGACTCAGCTCGCCGCGGAGACGTCTTCCGCTACGAGTCTTACCTGGTCGACGAGGCGGCGGGCCTGCTCTCCTGCCGCTACAGCGTCGACGGGCGGGGGTTCGAGGAACGGTTCGCGCTGACCCCGGCCGGCCGATGGAACTCCCCGGCCGCGCGGGCGGCCGGCCGCCTGGTGTTCCTGCTCGCGGGCGTCTCCTACTACAAGACGGCCGCCCCGCCCGTCATCGACCTCGGCGAGACCGCGGTCACCGACACCGAACGCGGCTTCCTGCGCGAGTACTACCTGCAGGGCCTTGGCGAGTTCGGCTTCCAGAACAGGATCGACCTGACGTCGCTGCGCGTCGAGGGCCCGGTCGCCGCGGTCGCGGCGCCGGAGTCGGCGGGTGGCGGTGGGCAGCTGCGGGCACTCGTGCCGTTCGGCGGCGGTATCGACTCGATCGTCACTGTGGAGCAGGTCCGCCAGCGCGCCGACGCCGCCCTGTTCGTCGTGAGCAGGCCGGGGGACAGGTTCGCGGCCATCGAACGCCCCGCGGCGGTCACCGGCTTGCCGGTTATCCGGGCCGATCGCGAGATCGATCCGCAGCTGCTTCGCTCGAAGGAGCTCGGTTTCCTCAACGGGCACGTGCCGGTGACGGGGATCCTCTCCGCCGTCGCTGTCCTGGCGGCCGTGCTTGCGGGCCGGGACGCCGTGGTGATGTCCAACGAGTGGTCGGCGTCCATTCCCACGCTCGAAGATCGCGGCCGCCCGATTAACCACCAGTACTCCAAGAGCGAGTCGTTCGAAGCGGGATTCCGCCGGGTGCTCGCGGCGGCCGGCGCGGGACTTCCCGAGTACTTTTCGCTGCTCCGGCCCCGCACGGAGTTGTGGGTCGCGCGGAAGTTCGCCGGCCTGAAGCGCTACCACGACACGTTCCGCAGCTGTAACAGGGCCTTCCATATCGACACGACGCTGCGCCTTGACCACTGGTGCGGGCACTGCGACAAGTGCTGCTTCATCGACCTGATCCTCGCGCCGTTCCTGCCGGTCGCCGAACTGGAGAAGATCTTCGCCGGCGGAGACCTGCCGCCCGCCCCCGGCAGTCGTGAGCCGCTGGCAGATCCTGCGCAGGCGGACAGGTTCCGCGCGTTGCTCGGCACGTCCGCGGGCGATAAGCCCTTCGAGTGTGTCGGTGAGATCGGCGAGTGCCGCGCGGCAGCCCTGCTCGCCGCGCGGCGTGCCGACCGGGCCGACTGCAAGCTGTTGCAGGAGCTCGCGGCCGAGGTGGCGGCCCTGCCGGACGCTCCATCGCCCGCCGCGTCGGCGGCCATGCTGCGTCCAGTCGGCGCCCACTTCATCCCCGCCGCCTTCAGCCCCGAGGACCTGCTGGCATGACGACGACGGGACGTCCGAAGCTCGCCTGGTCGGACCTGCGCGGCGCGCGGGCCGGCGTCTGGGGCCTCGGCCGCGAGGGCATGGCCAACCTCCGCAAGCTTCGCTCGATGGGCATCGAACCTGTGCTCGTCGACGACAAGCCGGGCGCGGATCTCATCGATGGACTGCCGCTGCTGGCGACTGGCGGGGATGGCCTCGCGGCACTGTGCGGCTGTGACGTCGTGGTCAAGACACCGGGGATCAGCCGCTACCGTCCCGAGGTGGCCGCCCTTGCCGAGCGCGGCATCCCCGTGGTGGGCGGACTGGGGCTCTGGCTGCAGGAGGCCCCGCTCGAGAAGATCGTCTGCGTCACCGGTACCAAGGGCAAGAGCACTGTGACGTCGGTGGCCGGCCACCTGCTGAACGGACTCGGGTACCCGTGCATGATGGGCGGGAACCTCGGCTCGCCCCCATACGATCCGCAGGCATCCGCCGGGCCGTGGGATTACTGGGTGATCGAGGTCTCCAGCTATCAGGCGACCGACCTTGCCTGCTCGCCGCCGGTCGTCGCCGTGACGTCGCTCAACCCTGATCACCTGCCCTGGCACGGCGGCGTCGACCGGTATTACGACGACAAGCTGTCCGTGTGCTCGCAGCCCGGCGCGGACCTGACGGTCGCCAACGGCGACGCCGCCCTGATCCGCGAGCGCGCAGGCCAGCTCGGGCCCCGGGTGGAGTGGGTATGCGCGACGGATGAACCCGGCGCCACCTGGATGGATCCGCTAGGGCTGCTCGGCGCGCACAACCGGCGTAACGCGCTGATCGCGCGGCGGTGCCTGGTGGCTCTCGGCGTTCCCGAGGCCGCAAACGACGACGCCCTGCGCGGTGCGGCGCAGGGATACCTCCCGTTGCAAAGCCGCCTGCAGATCATCGGCGACCTCGCGGGGGTGACGTTTGTTGACGACAGCCTTTCTACCAACGTCCTGCCGACGGCCGCCGCGCTCGAGGCGTTTCCAGGCCGCCGGGTGGCGCTGATCGTGGGCGGCGAGGACCGCGGCATCGACTACACGCCGCTCGCGGAGGTACTTGCCGGGCGGACTGCCCAGACGTACGTCCTGACGCTGCCCGACAGCGGACCGCGCATCCGCGCGGAGATCGAAAAGGCACTGGACGGCCGATCAGGCGACAGGGTGGCCGGCGTGACCGACTGCCCCGACCTGGACGCCGCCGTGGCCGCGGGGTACGGCTGGGCTCGCCCGGACGGCATCGTGCTGCTCTCCCCGGCCGCGCCGAGCTTCGGCCGCTTCCGCGACTACCGCGACCGCGCCGAGGCTTTCGCCAGCGCGATGCGCGCCTGCGCCCGCACGCCGTAACGACCCTCCGCGAGCGATTTGCCCGGATTGCGGTAGTCAGTCCCGCTTGAGGTTGCCGCGCGTGCTGGCCCCGCCGCCAATAGCCGCCGGGATCGTACCGGCCTGGAACCGCGCGGAACGGACAATCGCGATTGCCCGACGAGGCCGGGGGGCGGAGGATCTTTCCCGTTGCCCGCTCGGCTATGCCCGCGCCTGTCTGGGTGGCTAGGCGTCCTCGACGATGATGCCCAGGTGACGGGCGAGGAACGGGGCGAGCGTGATGAGCTGCAGGGCGTCGATGCGGGCACCGCCCAGCGCGTCGAAGCCCGCCCGGATGCCGGCCTCGCCCGCCGCGCCGCCCAGCGCCGCGCCGCGCAGGTCGACGTCCGTGCACGACGCCTTCGTGAAATCGGCGCCGCGCAACGTGCAGCCAGGGAACCGTACCCGGGTGAGCCGGGCGCCGCCGAAGTCGGCGTCGCGCAGCACGCAGCCGTCGAAAAGCACGTCGGTCAGCGAACTATCGCGGAAGTTCACCGAGTCCAGCTTGCAGTCGCGGAATGTCAGCCGCCTGGCGGTCAGCGCGAACGCCTGCACGCCTGCCAGCACGCAGCCGCTGAACCAGACGTCAACCAGCGCGGACTCGGCCAGGTCGAAGGCCACGAACCGCGACTCGGACACCCACACCTGCGACAGCCGTGCCCGCCGTGCCCGTCCGCCGTCGAAGGTCACGCCGGTGAAGGCCGACTCGGCGAACCGGGACCCGCCCGCCGCGGCGTCGGCGAACGCCGAATCGTTGAACAGGACCCGGTCGTAATCCTCATCAAGCTCGAGCACGCCGGCGAACGGCCGCAATGCCGCCGCGAAGGGCAGGTCCGCGAGGCTGCGCGGTGACTTCATGGTTTTGTTTCCTAAACTAATGGCCATGACGGAGCCCACTGACTTCAACGGCAAGATCATCGCGGAGTTCCGGGCGAACGGCGGCACGGTGGGCGGTCCGTTCGCCGGCGCGGACATCCTGCTCCTGCACCATACCGGGGCACGCACGGGGACCGCGCGGGTGAGTCCGCTCGCTTACCTGCGGGTGGGGGAGGGCTTCGCGGTCTTCGCCTCGAAGGCGGGTGCCCAGGAGAACCCCGCCTGGTACCACAACCTGCTCGCGCACCCGGACACGTCCGTCGAGGTCGGCACCGAGACCATTCCCGTGACCGCGCGCCTGGCGCAGCCCGCCGAGCGGGACGTGATCTGGGAAAGGCAGACGCGGCGCGCCCCGCATTTCGCGCAGTACGCGACCAAAGCAGCCCCCCGCACGATTCCCGTCGTCGTTCTCGATCCTGTTAAATAACACCTGAACGAACGCTCCGTCGACGTAGCGGGAGGTCGGTCCATGGGCCCAGCCGATCCTGAGGTTCGCACCACTGCCGGCCGGATCCGCGGGAGCGTCGAGGACGGAATAGCCGTGTTCCGCGGCATCCCGTTCGCGAAGCCGCCGCTTGGCGCGCTCAGGTTCCGCGCGCCCCAGGCGCCGGAGCCATGGGAGGCCGTGCGCGACGCCACGGCCTTCGGCCCGCCGGCGCCACAGGCGCGGTTCCCCGGGTCGCCGGCCGCCCCGCCGGCGGAGACCGACAGCGACGAGTGGCTCACCGTGAACGTCTGGACCCCCGACCCCGCGGCGAGGACGCTGCCTGTGATGGTCTGGATCCACGGCGGCGCGTACCTGTTCGGCTCGGCGGCCGATCCCGGCTACGACGGCGGCAAGTTCGCGGGCGCCGGCACGGTCTTCGTGTCCTGCAACTACCGGCTCGGCATGGAGGGGTTCGCGCAGATCCCTGGCGCGCCGGCCAACCGGGGACTGCTCGACCTGGTGGCCGCGCTGCGCTGGGTGCGCGACAACATTGACCGGTTCGGCGGCGACCCGGCGAACGTCACCGTGTTCGGCGAGTCGGCGGGGGCGGGCGCGATCTCGGCGCTGCTCGCGATGGACAGCGCCCGCGGCCTGTTCACGAGGGCGATCGCGCAGAGCGTGCCGGGGACGGTGTTCACCCCCGAGCTGAGCGCCGACATAACCCGGGCGATCGCGGCCGCGGCCGCGGTCCCCGCCACCTATGAGGCGCTCAGCGCGGCGCCGCCGACGCTCCTGGTCGACGCGCAGATGGCGGTCACCGGCCGGATGAGGCAGTTTCCCCAGTGGGGCGCGGTGAACCTCACCGACACCCCGTTCTCCCCCGTCGTCGACGGTGAGGTGCTGCCCCGCGCGCCCTGGCGGGCGCTGCTGTCCGGCGCCGGCAGCGAGGTCGAACTGCTCACCGGCCACAACCGCGACGAGTACCGGCTGTTCATCGCGATGTCCGGGCGGCTCGGCACGATCACCGAAGAAGACGCGGCCACCGTCCTGAACAGCTTCGCGCCGGCCCCGGACGGACCCGCGGGGTACCGCAAGTCGTACCCGGAGGCGGACGCGGGCCGGCTGTTCGAGCTGGTCTTCTCCGACTGGCTGTTCCGGATGCCGACGCTGCACCTCGCGCAGGCGCACGCGGCCTCGGGTGGCAGGACGTTCCTGTATGAGCTGCGCGCCGAAGCGCCCGCCGGCCAGGGCATGTTCGGCGCATGCCACGCGCTCGACGTGCCGCTGGTGTTCGGCTCGGCGGGGCAGGGCATCGGCGCCCTGCTGACCGGCGAGCAGCCGCCGCCGGACTTTGTCGCGGTCGGCGACCTGATGCGCAGCGAGTGGCTCAGCTTCGCGAACTCCGGCGACCCGGGCTGGCCGGTGTACGGGACCGAGCGCCGGACGACCCGGGTCTACGACCTGCAGCCCGACGTCGCGCCGTATCCAGAAGATGCGTCGATGCACCTGTGGGAACGCCACCGGTTCGACGCCCTGGACCTGGCCCGCTGACCGGCCCCGCTGACCGGCCCCGCCGAGCGACGCGGCCCGGCGTGCCCCGGCTACGCGCCGGCGGGGACGAGGTAGGACGCGAGGTGCGCGTCCACCGCGCCGAGCCCGGCGTGGTCGGCTGGGACCGCGCGGAAGCCGATGTAGCCGTCCGGCCGGACCAGGATGGCGCCGTCACCCGCCAGTCCGGCCCGCTTGGGATCGCCGTCGGCGGAGGCGACGTCGACGATCCCGTCCCACCGCCGGCGCAGGTAGCCGAGGTCAGCGTCCGCGGCCGGACCGAACACAAGCAGCTGGTGCCGCGTGCCGCTCAGCGACGTGCGGTCGGGGTAGCGATCGCCCGGCGCCGGGGACGCCGGCGGCGGCGGCCCGCCGGGCGCGGAGTACTCGCCGGTCAGCGGGCTGTCGGCGTACGAGACGTCGAGCATGGAGCGGGCCCGGACCAGGCCGAGCACTTCGGCCGGCGCCGGCTGGGCAGGGAAGGAGCCGGTTCTGGCGCCCTCGACCGACGTGTGCGCCAGTGCGTGCAGGCGGTCGGAGACCTCAAGGACATGGCGGTCGGCCGCAAAGCGCTCGGCGGCGAAGCTGTCGACCAGGCCAGGCCTGGCGCGACCGCGCAGCTGCAGCGCGAGCTTCCAGGCCAGGTTGTGCGCGTCGTGCAGGCCGGAGTTCAGGCCCTCACCGCCGAACGGGCTCGATAGGTGACCGGCGTCGCCAAGCAGGAAGCGCCGCGTGTCGGCCAGGCGCGGCACGAGGCGCCGATGCATCTGGAACGGGGACGCCCAGCCGACGTCATCGAGCGTGAGCAGGGTGCCAGGGATCCGCCGGCCGATCGCCGTGGCGACCGCCTCCCGCGAGCGATCGCCGGCCAGCAGCTCCGCCTCGCTCGCGGACAGGTCGCCAACGAACGTGATCCAGCGCCCGTGCGGCAGCGGCGCGAGCAGCACGTAGCCGTCGGGGGAAGCGATCAGCGCCATGCCGTCGCGCGGCAGCCCGCACGACACACCTACGTCGGCCGCCAGCGCCACACCGGCGTAGGTGGAGCCCGCGAGTTCCTCGGCCATCGACTCCCTCGTCACGCTGTGCGCGCCGCCCGCCCCGATCACCCAGGCCGCCTCGACGCTGCCGACCGCTCCGTCCTCCCCCTTGAGCTCCGCCACGACGCCGTCGGACCGCTCGGTGAGCGACACGGCCGTGACCCCGCGCTCCACGCGGCCGCCGAGTTCGGCAAGCCGGCCGGCGAGGATCTGCTCGGTCTGCCACTGCGGCAGGCTGGCCTGGAACTCCCAGGGGCAGCCGGCCCCCGCCAGCGGCAGCTCGACCACGCACGCCAGGCCCGCGTCGAAGATCCGCGCGTACCCCAGGTGCACCGACGACTCGAGCACCCGCTGCGCGAGTCCCGCCTGCTGCAGGATTTCCAGCGTGGCCGGCTGCACGGCGGTCGCCCGGGCCTGATGGTGCGGGTGGCGCTCGCGCTCCACTACCCGGGCGCGCACTCCGTGGCGTGCCAGCTCCACGGCGGCGAAAAGCCCGGACGGCCCGCCGCCCACCACAAGAACATCTGATTCCCCCATGTCCCCCACGAGTATCTATTAGAACGCACCAAGAACACCCACCGCCAGCCCTGGCCGGCGTGGCGTAGCCAGCACCGACTCAGCTCGCCGCCAGCCGCCGCAGCGCGCCCCGCACTACCTGCGGGTCGGTGGTCTGCCAGAAGGGCGGCAGCGACGCGCGCAGGAAGCCCCCGTACCGCTTGGTGACCAGCCGCGGGTCGAGCACCGCGACCACGCCGCGGTCGTCCACCGACCGCAGCAGCCGCCCGGCGCCCTGGGCGAGCAGCAGCGCGGCGTGCGCGACGGAAACCTCCATGAACCCGTTGCCGCCGCGCGCCTCCACCTGCCG
>JASHPP010000398.1 GCA_030038035.1 Trebonia sp. | reverse complement strand
GCCGGCCCCGCCAGGCCAGATCACCCCCCAGCCGGCGGAGCAGGCACCCGCCCGGCAAGCCCCGCACCAGCAACCACAGCACCCAGCCCCTGCCAGGACCAAAACAGCACACGCCAACAGTCCATGACCCACACGGCCCGCACCTCAACTCCCCGGCACCGGGACTAGCGCCGGCGGGCACCAGCCGGCCCGCGATCGCATACCCGGGCAAGTCCGGTGCTGAAATAGTCTGGTGGACGTTCTGAGCAGCCGGATCCTGCTGCGGCCCGGCGACCCGGACCGCAGCCGCCGCTTCTACCGCGACGTGCTTGGCCTGGCCATCTACAGGGAGTTTGGCCCGCCGGAAGATCCCGGGGTGGTGTTCTTCCTCGGTGCCGGAATGCTCGAGGTCTCCGGGCGTGCGGCCGGCCCTCCCGGGCGCTCGATGATGATCTGGCTCCAGGTACGGGATGTCCGCGCCGAGCACGCCCGGCTGGCCGCGGCCGGAGTCACGATCGTCAGGGAGCCCGCGACAGAGCCCTGGGGACTGGTCGAAATGTGGATCGAGGATCCCGATGGCATCCGGATCGTCCTGGTCGAGGTTCCCGCCGCTCACCCGCTCCGCCGTGACTCGCGGCCGGCGTCGGCGCCGGGATGAAGACCCCGCGCTCAGCCGAACCGGACGGCCAGCCGGCGGTACAGTGACGGCGCGGTGACGTGGACCAGGCCGGGCAGCCGCGTCCAGCCTGGGATGTAGACGTCCTCACGACCGCTCAGCGCGGCTCGGCAGATCAGGCTGGCGACCTGGCGCGGCGGCAACGGCCGCGGCCTGCTCCGGACGTAGGCGGCGCCGCGGCGGGCGAAGAACGGGGTGTCGGCGACGCCGATGACAACGTGGGTGATCCGCACTCCTGTGCCGCGCAACTCGAAGCGCAGCGCCTCCGCGAACGCGCCGAGCCCGGCCTTGGCCGCGGAGTACACGGCCTCGCCGCTCACCCCGACACTGCCGGCGATCGACCCGACCAGCACCACCTGCCCCCGCCGCCTGGCCAGCATCTGCGGCAGCAGCAGCCGGACGAGCTCGATGGCCGAGACCAGGTCGACCATCAAGATCTCCTTCACCAGGCCAGGGTGCATCCCGGTGAACGGGCCGAACCAGCCCACGCCCGCCCCTGCGACCAGCATGTCTACCTGCCCGGCCGTCTCGAGCGCCGCGCTGGCCAGCCAGTCGGTGCCTGCCGTCGTGGAAAGGTCGGCCGCAAGCGGCACCCCGCCCGTCCGGGCCGCGACCTCCTCGAGCCGGCCCACGTCCCGCCCCGACACCAGCAGCTGCCAGCCGCCGGCGGCCAGGCAGTCCGCCACTGCCGCCCCGATTCCTGACGACCCCCCGGTCACCAACGCGACGCCGGGCCGGCCGTTGGGGTGCGGGCTCGTCTCCACAAAAGCGACGATACAGCGCGGGCTCGGCGTTCGCGTCCTCAGAATTGACAGCGCCGACAGAGGCGCGTGCCGCCGCGGACAGCTCAGGTGCGGGCTTCAAGGACGTGGGCAAGCGCGGCCCGTTTGGTGACGTCCAGCTTCCTGAAGACCTTCCGCAGGTGGTAGGCGACGGTGTTCGCGCTGATACAGAGCTGGTCGGCTATCTCCAGGTTGGAGGCACCCTCGCTGGCCAGGCCGGCGATCTGCAGCTCCTGGGGCGTGAGCTCATCGCGGTCGCCGACGCTCCTTTTGCGGGCGTGCTCCCCGGTGGCGAGCAACTCCATCTGTGCCCGCCTGGCGAACGCCTCCGCACCGACGCTATCGAGGATGTCGCAGGCGCTGTGCAGCTCCGCCCGCGCGTCGCGCCGGCGGTGCTGGCGGCGGAGCCACTCACCGTAGACCAGGTGTGCCCGCCCGAGCTGCGGCACGATACGGCAGCGCCCGAGGTGCTCGATGGCGTCGCGGTACAGCTCCTCGGCGTCCTCGTCCGCCGCCAGCAGGGCGCGAGACCGCAGCAGCATGCCCAGCGCCCAGTCGGTCTCCGCCGCCTCCGCGCGGGCGGTGAACCTGTCCAGGGCGCACACCGCCTCCCCGACGGCACCACATCTGGTGGCCGCCTCCACCAGTTCGGGCAGCAACTCGATGTCACCCGGCATGCCTTGCAGCGACGCATTCAGGCCGTGCCGTAGCGCGGCGTGGTAGTTACCAAGGCCGAGCTCGAGCACGGTCAGCGAGATCGCGGTGAAGCCCATGACGAACCCGTATCCCGCCTGGGTAGCCTCGCGCTGGCGAGCCGCGGCGAGCGGACGGACGGCCGCTTCCCGTCCCTGCCAGGCCAGCACCGCCAGGTCGCTGATCCCGGTCCGCAGGTCGGCTGCCACTCCGGTCGCCGCGGCCAGTTCCCTGGCCTCGGCGGTCGCGTTCTCCGCCGCGGTAAAGCGGCCGGCGAGCACATCGGAGTAGCTCAGCAACCCCAGCGTCCAGGCCACTTCCGCCGGAGAACCATGGCTGCGCGCCTGCGCCACCGCCCGCGCACAGCTGGCGTGCAGGGCCGCGTCGTCCAGTATCTCGTAGGCGGCCAGGGGAGCGAAGAACACGAAGCGCAGGTGCTCGCTGCCTGGGGCCTGCTGTGCCGCCGCCGCGATCGCCTGGCGAAGCCGGGCGACGCCCGCCTTGTCTTTGTGCTCGGCCAGCGCGGCGAACCCGTCAAGGGCCAGGCTCGCCACGCTCGCGCGGGCGTCCTGGCTGGACGGCCGCAGGCGGACGGCCTGCAGAACCTCGGCAGTGCCCGCGCCCCGTGCGAACCGGCCCGCGGCCAGGGCCGCCTCGAACGCTTCGAGCAGCGTGTTCCATGCCTGTCCCGGGTCTAGCGGCTGCAGTTCCCTGGCCGCGTCAAGCAGGATCGGCGAGGCCTCGGCGGGCTTGCCGAGCACGATGCGCACCGCTCCCCGCAATCGTTTCGCACGCGACCGGGCCAAGGGGTCGACCAGATAAGGGCCGGCGCGTTCCGCCAGCGCGGCGGCGGCGCCAGGATCGCCGGCGTTGAGCCGTGCCTCTGCGGTGGCGAGCGTGCGGGCGGCGCGCTGCGCCTGGTCGGGGGTCAGGCTGGCCGCGCGCTCAAGGAACGCCGCGCAGCCGCCCCAGTCGCCCCGGCCGCGCGCGCGGTCCGCGGACTGCGCGAGCTCATCCGCGATCTCCTCGTCGGCTCCGATGGCCGCCGCGGCCAGGTGCCAGGCCCGGCGATCGGGATCAAGGCCGCAGTCGCTGACGTCCGCGAGCACCTCGTGCGCGCGCCTGCGCTCGCTGGCCGCGGCGGCGTAGTAGACGGCCGAGCGCAGCAGCGGGTGGACGAACCACAGATGCGGCTCGAACCGGATGATCCGCTCAAGGCCCGGCGCGTCCGCGGCGTCGGCGCCGACCCCCAGCCGCTCGGCCGCTCTCCAGATCAGCAAGCGCTCCCCCGACGGCTCAGCCGCGGCGAGCAGCAGCAAGGTGCGCACCGCCGGTGAGAAAGCGCGCACGCGGCGAAGGTACGCCGACTCGAGCCGGCGGCCAAGGCGCAGCGGGTCAGGCAAGGGCAGCGTGCCGTTGAGCTCGGCCGCCGACAGCCCGCGGCCCAGCTCGATCAGCGCCTCCGGGTGCCCGGCTGTGGCGGCAAGGATCCGCCGCACGACGCCCTGATCCGGCATTCCCCCCGCGACGCTCGCCAGCAACTCCTGGGCCAGCTCATCTGGCAGGCCGGTCAGCCTGAGCTCCTCCAGGCCCTCGAACGCGGCCGCCTGCGGCTCCTCATCGCCGTTCGCCAACAGCATCGCCACCGGATCGGCGGACAGCCTGCGCGCGACAAACCCAAGCGCGTCAACCGACGCCTTGTCGAGCCACTGCACGTCGTCGATGAGGCACAGTATCGGCTGGTGCGCCGCCGCCTCTGTGATCATCGTCAGCGCGGCGATCCCGACCAGGAAACGGTCTGGCTCAGTGCCCCCCACCAGGCCGAAGGCCGAGCCGAGAGCCTCCCGCTGCGGCCGGGGCAGCCGCTTGAGAGACCCCAGGAACGGGACGAGCAGCTGATGCAGCGCGGCAAAGTCGAGCTCCATCTCCGACTGGACGGCGGTCACCTGCACGATCCGCATATGCTGGGCGGCCTCGGCGGCATGTTCCAGGAGTGCGGTCTTCCCGATTCCCGCCTCGCCGCGCAGCAGCAGCACGCCGCTCGACCCCTGACACGCGTCCGCAAGCAGGCGGTCGAGCACCTCGCACTCCCCGCTCCGCCCCACCAACGTATGAGTCGCCCTACTCACCCGCATACCTGTCCCCCGTCGTTGCTGCGCACGGCGGCGACCACGGCGACGTCGTCGTCACCGGGCGCGCCTTCGTCACCAAGCCCGTCAAGCCCGGTGAGAGTCGCCCCGGCAACTCCATTATGTGAACCGCCCTGGGCCCGGCTCCGAGGGGACCATCGGTTACGCGGTGACTACCAGTTTTGAGGACGCGAGCCGACAGCCGCGCGGGGAAGCTGGAGCCATCCAGCCGCTGGCGGGTTCTGCTCGGCCAGCGGCCCGTTTCGTGGAGGGAGACGTCATGGGAAAAGAGGCTCGAGTAGGGCTGCTACTTGGTGCCGCCGCCTGCCTGCTGGCCGTCCTGGTCGACTGGGTCCTAGTGGAACTGAACACGGCCGAGCAACAATTGCACCGTTAAGCCGAACGACGCTCTGAGCACGGCCGACGTGACAGCGGACGCCGTACTGCTGGCCGGGCCGCTGGGGCTCGGCCACGAAATGATGGCCCGCTGTTGCACCGACGTGTTCGAGCGGTCGGGATGGCGGACGCGCCGGCTGGACAGCCTGTCCCTGCTCGGTCCCGTGAGCGGCGGCGTGGGGATGTGCGTGTTCAACCGTCTAGTCGCCATCCCAGGCCTTTACGACGGACTCCATTTCGCGCACCTGCGGACGGGAAGCCGGCTCGCCGATCGCATGGACCGGGCATCAACGGCCAAGCTCGTGCCCGCCCTGCGGGCCGAACTGGACCGGCGGCCGGCTGACGTCGTGCTCAGCGTGTTCGCCACGGGCGCCTCGGCAGCCGCCAGGCTCAAGACGGAGAACCCGGGACTGCGCACGGTCGTGCTGTGCACGGACGTGGCCGTGCACCGGCTCTGGGTCACGGAGGGAACGGATCTGTTCCTGGTGACCTCCGGCGCGGCCGCGGCGTGCGTTCGGCGCTACTGGCCACGGGCACCGGTAGCGGTAGTGCCGCCGCCGGTGCGGCCGCAGTTCTACGCCGCCCCATCCCGGGATCAGGCAAGGGGCGCGCTTGGCGTCCCGCTGGACGGCTTCTGCGTGCTTGTCATCGACAGCGGGTGGGGATTCGGTCCACTGGTGGACAGCGTGTCGGCGCTGGCCGCCGCGGGGGTGCACGTGCTCGCCGTCGCGGGCCGGGACCGCAAGACCGAGCTACGGCTGCGGGAACTGGCCGTGCGGACAGCCCGGGTCACGCCGTTCGGTTTCACCGACCGCGTGCCCGAGCTGATGGCCGCCGCCGACGTCGTCGTGTCGCTGCCCGGTGCCAACACCTGCGGCGAGGCCCGCGCGGTGGGGCGCCAGCTGCTGCTGCTTGACCTTATGCCTGGTCACGGCAGGGACAACCTGCTGCACGAACTGGAACTGGGGCGGGCCCACGCGTGCGTGGCAACCCCCGGCGGGGTTACCGCCAGCGTGCTGGCCCTGCGTGACCAGGCCGCCCCGGCCTTGCCGCCGAGCCCTCCGTCACGCTGGGACCTCGCCTTCGCGGCCGCCCTCGGGCAGATCGGCCTGGACCTGCGCCTGGACGGCCCGGGGGCGCCAGAGCCGGCCACCGCCGTCGCTGGCGGCGGTCGTTCATCCACCTCGCCCCTTGGGCTGACGCCATGAAAGGGCCAGTCGCATGATGCGCACCCTCTTCCTCAACCCGCCGTCCTACGCGGGCTTCGACGGCGGGGCCGGCGCCAGGTACCAGGCCAGGCGGGAGATCAGGTCGTACTGGTACCCGACCTGGCTGGCCCAGCCCGCCGCCCTGGTTCCCGGCAGCAAGCTCGTGGATGCCCCGCCGGCCGGCCTGGCCCTCACCGACATCCTTCCGCTGGCCCGCCACCACGACCTCGCGGTGGTGCACACAAGCTCGCCCACCTTCACAGGCGATGTCCGGGTGGCGGAAGCGCTCAAGGCCGAGAACGGCGACCTGACGGTCGGCTTCGTCGGACCCAAGGTCGCCGTGCAGCCCGAGGAGTCGCTGCAGGCCTCTGCGGCCATCGACTTCGTCGCCAGGGAGGAATTCGACTTCACGATCGCCGAGGTGGCCGAGGGGCGACCGCTCCCCTGCGTGGACGGCATCAGCTACCGGGACCGGGGCGGCACGGTCGTGCACAACCCCGACCGGGAGATCCTGGAGGACATGGACCTGCTGCCGTTCGTGACCCCGGTCTACAAGCGGGATCTGCGCGTGGAGGACTACTACATCGGGTATCTCCTGCACCCGTACCTGTCGCTCTACACCGGGCGGGGATGCCGGTCCAGGTGCACGTTCTGCCTGTGGCCGCAGACCGTCGGCGGCCACAGGTACCGGACCCGCAGCGTGGCCAGCGTGCTGGCAGAAGCCGCGCTCGCCCGGGAGCTGTTCCCGCAGATGAAGGAGCTGTTTTTCGACGACGACACGTTCACCGATGACCGCGGCCGGGCGGAGGCGATCGCCACGGGGCTCGCCCGCCTGGGCATCACCTGGTCATGCAACGCCAAGGCCAACGTGCCGCGCGAGACCCTGCAGGCGCTGCGGGACAACGGGCTGCGGCTCCTGCTGGTCGGCTACGAGTCCGGCAGCCAGCAGATCCTGATCAACATCAAGAAGGGCCTGCGCGTCGAGCGGGCCCGCCGGTTCGCCGCTGACTGCCGGGAGCTGGGGATCACGGTGCACGGCACGTTCATCCTCGGCCTGCCCGGGGAGACCAAAGAGACGATCCAGGAGACGATCCGCTTCGCCAGGGACGTCAACCCGCACAGCATCCAGGTTTCCGTCGCGGCGCCCTACCCGGGCACCGAGCTGTACCGGCAGGCCAGGGAGAACGGCTGGCTTCCCGAGGACGCGGACGGGGCCACGCTGGTCAGCCAGGACGGCACCCAGCTGGCCGCGCTATCCTATCCGCACCTGGGCCACACCGAGATCCTTGAGTCGGTGGACGCCTTCTACAAACGGTTCTATTTCCGGGCCGGGAAGATCGCCGAGATGTCCGCCGAACTCCTGCGCCAGCCTGACATGACCGCCAGGCGGCTGCGCGAGGGCACCGAGTTCGTGCGGTTCCTCAACCGCCGTGCCCGCACGAGAAAGCCAGCCTGATGCGTGTCCTGCTCGTCCATCCCAGCGCGCTGATGTATTCGGAGATCTTCTTGCGGCTTGAGCCGCTCGGCCTCGAGCGGGTGGCGGCGGCCCTGCTGGCCGACGGCCATGACGTGCGGCTGATCGACCTGCAGGTGAGCCGCAAGGCCGAGCTCGCGGGCCAGCTGACGCAGTTCCGGCCGCAGGCGGTGGGGTTCAGCCTGAACTACCTGGCCAACGTGCCCGAGGTCACCGACCTGGCCAAGTGGATCAAGACCGTGCTGCCAGGCTGCCTCGTGTTCGCGGGCGGCCACAGCGTCTCGTTCGTGGCCGAGCATGTCCTCGCGCAGGCGGAAGGGGCCATCGACGTCGTCCTCAAGGGTGAGGGTGAGACCGGGGCACCCGCGCTCATCGCCGCGGCCGCGGACCGGGCGCTGGCCGAGGTGCCCGGAGCGGTCACCCGTGCGGGGGCGGGGCCTGCCCCCAGGCTGGTGCCAAGCCTCGACGATCACCTTCCGGCCCGGCACCTGGGCGCCCACCGCCGGAAGTACTTCATCGGGGTGATGGACCCGGCTGCCTCCATCGAGTTCACCCGCGGGTGCCCGTGGGACTGCTCGTTCTGCAGCGCATGGACCTTCTACGGCCGCAGCTACCGCAGGCTGTCGCCGGCCGCCGCCGCCGAGGACATGTCCCGCATCAAGGAGCCGGGCGTGTTCATCGTCGACGACGTGGCCTTCATCAAGGCCGATGAAGGTGACGAGATCGCCAGGCAGCTTGAGCGGCGCCGCGTCAGCAAGCAGTACTACCTGGAAACCCGCTGCGACGTGCTGATCCGCAACGAGGAGGTGTTCCGCCGCTGGCGGCGGCTCGGGCTGAACTACATGTTCCTCGGCCTGGAGGCGCTGGATGAGGAGGGGCTGAAGGCCTTCCGCAAGCGCACCACGCCCAAGGTCAACAACAAGGCGCTGGAAATCGCCCGCTCCATGGGCCTGTCCGTCGCGATCAACATCATCGCCGACCCGGACTGGGACGAGGCGCGCTTCGCGTTCGTGCGCGAGTGGGCGATGAGCGTCCCCGAGATCGTCAATATCACCGTCCAGACCCCCTACCCCGGTACGGAGACATGGCTAACCGAAGCACGCCGCCTGACCACGCTGGACTACCGGCTGTTCGACGTCCAGCACGCGGTGCTCCCCACCCGGCTGCCGCTGCACCGCTTCTACGAGGAGCTCGTCAAGACCCAGACGGTGCTGGCCCGCAAGCACCTGGGGGTGGCCGCACTGGCCAAGACCAGCGGGATCATCGCCCGCCAGCTGCTGCGAGGGCAGGCCAACTTCGCCAGGATGATATGGAAGTTCGACCGGGTATACAACGCTGACCGACAGTACGCTGAGCACTTGAGACAGGCCCGGTACCTGCTGCCGCCGCCGGCGGACAAGCCCGTGGCGGCGCCGGGCCGGAAGGAGTTGTTCATCCATGCACCCGCGCGGCGCGCGCCCGCACCGTGACGTGGTCCCGGCGGGCAGGCGCCCCCGCTAGTGGCGGACACGCCCGCGACCCTGGAGCTGCCGCGGCCGGCGCTGCTCCTGCGCACCACCGGGTGGAACCTGGCCGAATCCTTCGGGCTTCCGCTAGGCGCCTACGTCCTGGCCGCGTGGCTCTGGGGGCGCGATGCGGGGGTGCTCGCGATGCTGGCCGCGATCTGGATCACCGCGGTCATCCGCAAGCTCGCCACCGGGTCTGTTCCTGGCCTGATCGCGATCGCCCTGATCGTGCTGACCGTCCAGGCCATCGTCGCGGTCGGCACCGGCAATCTGTGGATCTTCCTTGTGCACTTCCCGCTGGCGAATCTCGGCCTGGGCATCGTGTTCGCCCGTTCGGCGCGGGGGGACAGCCCGCTGGCGTCCAAGCTGGCGGCCGAGGTGATCGGGCTGCGCTGTCCAGCCCGCTACCAGCAGTGCCTGCGTCCCTTCTTCCAGCACATCACGATGCTGTGGGCCGCCGTCTTCCTGCTGCTTGCCGCCTGCCTGGGGGCGTTGCTCGCGACCGTGCCCACCGGCACGTACATCCTGGTCTGGGCGGTCACGACAGTCGTGCTCATCGTCGCAGGGATCGGCGCCTCCACCGTGTGGCTGCGGTCCGAACTGCGCAAGCTGGGCATCGGGCTGTGCTTCGGGCCCGCTGCCGGCCTGCCTCCCCCGCCCGCGCCACCCGGCGCCACCAGGAAACCGGACCCGGCAGAGCACACCGGCGGGTAGCGGCATGTCCTCCTCGCTGATCGCCATCGCGGCCGCGGTCGTGTCCGCGCTGTTTCTGGGGATAGCGTCGGTCGCGGATCAGCGCAGCACGAAGCGAGTCGAGACTACACGGTCACTGTCGCCGCGGATCTTCGTTGAGCTGATCCGCCAGCCGCTGTGGCTGCTCGCCATCGTCGCGAACATCGTGGGTTTCGCGCTGCAGATCGTCGCGCTCAGTTTCGGCAGCCTGGCGCTGGTGCAGCCGCTCCTGGTCCTTGACCTGATCTTCGCCGTGCTGATCTCCTGGCAGCTGCGCCTGCGGGCGCATACGCCCCGCCCCGGGGGCCCGCGCGCGGACCTGGTGATGATCGGCGGAGTGGCCGCGACCGCGGCCGGGGTGGCCGGATTCCTCGCGATCGGGCGGCCGTCCGGCGGCAGCACCCACGCCAGCTTCGCCACCTTCCCGCCGCTGATGATCGCCCTCGCCGTGACCGTGGGCGGGTGCCTGCTCCTGGCCGCGAGGAGCCCGAAGATGCGGCCGCTCGCGACGGCGCTGGCCTGCGGCGTCTGCTACGGGGTCGCCGCCTTCTCGATCAAGCTCGTGACGTCAGAAGTCGGCCACGGGCCTGGCAGGCTCTTCAGCGACTGGCCGATCTATATCCTGCTCGTGGTCGGCCCGCTCGGGTACCTGCTCAACCAGGACGCCTTCCAGCAGGGCACGTTCCTTGCGCCAGTGCAGGCGATCATCACGGCGGCCGACCCGGTCATCTCGATCGCCCTCGGCATCGTATGGCTGAACGTGCTAGTGCGCTCAAGCCCGGCGGCGATCGGGGGCGAGGTGACATCGATCCTGGTGATGATCGCGGGGATCATCATCACGGCCCAGCATTCTCCGCAGGTCATGGGGCAGCCCGCCAAGGCACCCGCCCCCCGCGAGTCGCCCGCCGGAGAGCCGCGCGGCGGCGCATTAGCCGCGGGTGCGGGTCCGGGTGCGGGATGTGGCGGGAC
>JASHPP010000397.1 GCA_030038035.1 Trebonia sp. | reverse complement strand
CGCCAGCTGGACCCCTCCTGGCGCGGGGCGCACGGCGGGGCCGCCGTGGTGCCGCGGCAGCTGCCGGCCAGCCCGCCGCACTTCGCCGGGCGGACGGCCGAGCTGAAGGCCCTGGACGAACTGGCCACCCGCGCGGCGAACGGCGACGGCCGCGGCGCGGTCTGGGTGCTGGTCGGCCCGGCCGGGGTCGGCAAGACGACGCTGGCCGTGCACTGGGCGCACCGGGTCGCTGACCAGTTCCCGGACGGGCAGCTGTATGTCAATCTCCGGGGCTTCGCCCCCGAGGGCAGACCGGTCACCCCGGCGGAGGCGCTGCGCGGGCTCCTTCGCGCCATGGGCGTCCTGCTGGCGCAGATCCCCGAGTCGCCCGACGCGCAGGCGGCGCTGTACCGCAGCATGCTCGCGGGCAAGCGGATGCTCATGCTGGTCGACAACGCCGCGGACGCCGGCCAGGTGCGGCCGCTGCTGCCCGGCGGCACGGGCTGCGCGGTGCTGGTCACCAGCCGCAGCCAGCTGAGCGGCCTGGTCGCCATGGAGGGCGCGCACCCGGTCTTCCTCAATGTGCTGTCCGAACCCGAAGCCTGCGAGCTGCTGGTCAGCAGGCTCGGAGCGCAGAGGGTGATGGCCGAGCTCGCGGCAGCAACGGAGCTGGCCGGGCTCTGCGCCGGGCTGCCGCTGGCGCTCTCGGTCGCCGCAGCAAGGGCCGCCGCGCGTCCGTCCTTCTCGCTGTCCGCGCTCGCCGCCGAGCTGCGCAGCGACGAGGGCCGGCTGGACGCACTGGGCCTGCAGGACGCCGGCGGCAACGTGCGTGAGGTGCTGTCCTGGTCGTACCGGCAGCTCAGCGAGCCGGCGGCGCGGATGTTCCGGCTGCTCGGCGTCCACCACGGACCGGACATCTCGGCGGCGGCAGCGGCGAGCCTGGCCGGCACCGGGGTACCGCAGGCGCGCCGCGCGCTGGCCGAGCTCACCGGGGCCCACCTGGCTGCCGAGTCCGCCCCGGACCGGTACGGCTTTCACGACCTGCTGCGCGCGTACGCCAGCGAGCTGGCGGTCGCCGCCGGCCCCGGCGCCGAACGCGACCCGGCGCTCCGCCGGGTGCTCGACCACTACCTGATCACCGCCAACATGGCCCTACCCGTGCTCTACCCGGCGCGGGATCCGCTCGTCCTCGGCGCGGCCGCACCCGGCACGACCCCGGAACGGGTGACCAGCCGGGCCCAGGCCAGGGCCTGGTTCGCCGCCGAGCACCAGGTCCTGCTCGCGGCGGCGGCGAAGGCCACGGCCGCGGGTTTCGCCGCGCACGCATGGCAGCTGCCCGCGGCGATGTCGGAGTTCCTCGATCGCGAGGGGCACTGGCACGACCTGGCGGTCACCCAGCGGTCCGCGCTCGCGGCCGCCGCGTGCGCCGGTGACCGGGCCGGCCTTGCCCACGGCCACCACGGCCTGGCCATGGCGTGCCTGAGGCTGCGCTGCTACGACGAGGGGCGCGCGCACGCTGCCCAGGCCATCGAGGCGTTCCGGCAGCTCGGCGACCCGGCCAGGGAGGCGCGCAGCCGCATCTACCTCGGCACCGCGTACGGGGAGGAGGGCCAGCACGCGGCCGCACGGCGCCACACCGAGCTCGGGCTGCGGCTCTACCGCAGCATCGGGCACCAGGCCGGGCAGGCCCACGCGCTGACGAACCTGGGCTGGCACGCCACCGCGCTCGGCGACTACGAGGCGGCGCTCGGCTGCTGCCAGCAGGCCCTGGGCCTGCACCGCGAGCTCGGCAACGCCCTCGGCGAGGCGCACACCTGGGACTATACGGGCTACGTCAGGGACCACCTGGGTCAGCACGACGAGGCCATCGGCTGCTACCGGCGCGCCCTCGGCCTGCTGCTTCAGGTCAGTGACCGGTCGGAGCAAGCCGGCGTGCTGACCAGGCTCGGCGATGCGCACCGGGCCCTCGGTGACCGCGCCCAGGCGCGCGAGGCCTGGCAGCAGGCGCTCGCCGTCCTTGATGACCTGGAGCATCCCGACGCCGCGCAGGTCGTGTCGCGCCTCGACGACCTGCGCGCAGCCGGATAACCGCCCGGAACGGTCAGCCCCGTGGCGGGTCGGCCACCACGTGGAACTCCACCCGGTAGAGCAGCGTGCCGTCGCCGATCGGGCCCGCGTGGGCGGCCCTTCGGCGCAGCGTCTCGAGGTCCGGCTCGCCGGAGCGCCGGACGTCGGCCGCGGTGATCGCTGCGAACGGCAGCAGCTCGACGGAGTCGACCTCGATCTGCCCGCCGCCGACGCGGTAGCGGCCGCCCGCCTTCACCCTGGGCCGTGACCAGAGCCGGAACGAGACAGTGATCGCGCCCGAGATCACGTCGTCGCGCAGCTCCTTGCTGAACTCCATCGGGCCAGGCTATGCCGCCCCGGCCCGCCCGCCCCGCCCATCCCGCCCGTCCCGGCGCCTGGGCACGCTGGCCCGGACCCTGGCACGCCAGCGGTCCGCCCTGGCGTCGGCGAGGATCTGGTGCACCACGTTGCGGCCCGGTATGCCGGTTACGCCGCCGCCGCCGTGCGTCGCCGACCCGGCCTGGTACAGCCCGCGCAGCGGGGTGCGCAGGTCCGCGTAACCAGCCGCCGGCCTGGCGTGGAACATCTGGCCCAGGCTCAGCTCGCCGTGGAAGATGTTGCCGCCGACCAGCCCGTAGTCGTGCTCCATCTCGTACGGGCCGACCACGTCGCGGTGGATGATGGCGGACTTGAAGTTCGGCGCCACCTCGGTGTAGACGTCGATCATCCGGTCGGCGTACTTCTCCAGCTCGTCGCGCTGCGGCTGCCGGCTCCACTCGTGCGGGACCCACTGGGTGAACAGCGACATGATGTGGTAGCCCTCGGGGCACAGCGTCTTGTCGAACGCGGTCGGGATGACGCCGTCGGAGAACGGCCGCTGCGCCGCGCGGCCCTCGCGGGCGTCGATGAACGCGCGCTCGATGTAGTCCATCGACGGCGCCATCTCCACCGACCCCGTGTGGTGCTCCTGCAGGTGGGTGCCCGGGTTGGCGGTGAAGTCGGGGAGTTCGGCGAGCGCGAGGTTGATCTTCACGACGCCGGACCGCGTCTTCCAGCGCTCGATGTCTGTCGCGAAGTCTTCGGGGAGGTGCTGCTTGCCGACGTGCTCGAGGAACGCGGTGCGCGGGTGCAGCGAGGTGACGATGGTGTTCGCGCGGATTTCCTCGCCGGAGTCCAGGACGACGCCTTTCGCCCGGCCGCCGTTGCCGAGCAGGATCCTGGCCACTGTCGCGTTTGTGCGGACGGTCGCGCCGAAGCTCTGCGCGGCCCTGCCGATGGCCCCGGCCACGGCGCCCATGCCGCCCTCGGGGAAGCCCCAGCTGCCGAGGCGCCCGTCGCCCACGTCGCCGATCGAGTGGTGCGCCATCACGTAGGCGGTGCCGGGCTCGTACGGGCCGGCCCAGGTGCCGATCACCCCGTTGACGGCCAGCGCGCCCTTGACCTGCGGGCTCTCGAACCAGTCGCCGAGCAGGTCGGCGATCGACATCGTCATGAGCCTGGTGACGTCGGCGATCGTCCGCACGTCGAGGCCGCGGTGGCGCCAGGCGAGCCTGAGCGTGCCGGCGATGTCTTGCGGCTTGTGCGAGCCGATCTTGGGCGGGACGGTGAGCAGCAGCGGGCCGAGCACGTCGGCCAGCCCGGCCAGCCAGGCGTTCCACTTCGGGTAGGCGTCGGCGTCCTTGTTCGACCAGCGGGCGATCTCGTCGTGGCTGCGCCGGGAGTCCTCCTCGTACAGGGTGAGCGACCCGCCCTCCGGGAAGGCCTGGTAGTACGGGCCCATCGGGAAGATCTTGTAGCCGTGCTTTTCCAGCTGCAGGTCGTTCAGGATCGTCGGCGGGAGCAGCGACATCACGTACGACAGGCGCGTGACCCGGAAGTCCGGGGCGTCCGGCCACGGCGCTTCGGTGGTCGCGGCGCCGCCGGCTTGCTGCCTGGCCTCGAGCACCAGCGTTCTCGCGCCGGTCTTGGCCAGGTAGGCCGCCGCGACCAGCCCGTTGTGCCCGCCGCCGACGACGATCGCGTCGAAGGACTCCGCTGCCATGGTGGTTCCGCCTTCCGCAAAAGTTTGACTGAACATTCAGTCTAGATTGCTGCTACGATACGAACAAGGCCAACCGGGCGACGGCGCCCGGGCGGATCGGTCGCATCGGGCGCATCGGGTGCCGGGACGAGGAGACGATGGGGCGACCTGCGGATAGCGCGGAAGCGGCGGGAGCCGCCGAACAGCGGCGTGAGCAGATGCTGCGCGCCGCGCTTGAGGTCATCATGGAGCGCGGGTACGCCGACACCCGGATCGCGGATGTCGCCGAGCGCGCCGGCGCCAGCCCGGCGCTGGTCATCTACTATTTCAAGACCCGCGACCAGCTGCTGACCGAGGCGATCGGCTACGCCGAGGACTCGTGGTACGCGACCGGAGTGCAGCGGCTCGCGTCGATCCCGACGGCCGGCGGGCAGCTCACCGAGCTGATCGAGATGACCTGCCTGCCGGAGACCGACCCGCTGCCGCGCGGCGAGTGGCTGCTGTGGCTCGACCTGTGGGCCCTGTCGCCGCGAAACCCGGGTGTGGCCGCCGTGCGCCGCAAGTTCGACGAGCGGTGGCGGGAAGCCATCCGGGCGATCGTGCTGGCCGGCCAGGAGGCCGGCGAGTTCGCCCCGGTGGACGCCGATGACTTCGCGATCTCGCTGTCCGCGCTGCTCGACGGCATGGCGGTGCAGATCGCGCTGGAAGATCCCGACGTGCAGCCGTCGCGAGCCTATGATCTCGCCATGCGGTACGCAGCCGGGCAGCTTGGATTCGACTGGAAGCCCGCTTCCGCAAGGGACAGGCGGTCATAGGGACGGAGATGACGGCATGGCCGGAGGCAGCATCGAGCTCACGGGCCTGACCAAGCGGTTCGGCAGGGGCGGCGCGGACGGCGGGGGCGCCGGGGGCGGCGGGGGCGCCGGGCACGTGGCGGTCGACAACATCGACCTGCTGGTGCCAAGCGGCGAGTTTTTCTCGCTCCTCGGGCCGTCCGGCTGCGGCAAGACGACCACGCTGCGGCTGATCGCCGGCTTCGAGCAGCCGACCGCAGGCCAGATCCTGCTCGACGGCGCCGACGTGTCCGCCGTGCCCCCGCACAAGCGCAACGTCAACACGGTGTTCCAGAGCTACGCGCTGTTCCCGTTCCTGTCGGCGTTCGACAACGTGGCGTTCGGCCTGCGGCACGCCCGGGTGACCAAGGCCGAGCTGCGCAGCCGGGTCGGGGCGGCGCTCGAGCTGGTCTCGATGTCCTCGTTCGCCACGCGGCGGCCTTCGCAACTGTCCGGCGGCCAGCAGCAGCGCATCGCGCTGGCTCGCGCGCTGGTGCTCAACCCGGCCGTGCTGCTGCTCGACGAGCCGCTTGGCGCGCTTGACGCCAAGCTCCGCCGCACGCTGAAGGTCGAGCTCAAGGCGCTGCAGGAGCGCGTCGGCATCACGTTCCTCTACGTCACGCACGACCAGGAGGAGGCGCTGACGATGTCCGACCGGCTGGCCGTCATGCACGACGGCCGGATCGTGCAGATCGGCACACCGCGCGAGATCTACGAAGAGCCCGCCGACGCCTACGTGGCGGACTTCCTCGGCGCGGCGAACCTGATGGAAGTGTCGGTGTCGCAGCGGTCGGACGGCTCCACCGCCGCGCTCAAGCTCGGCGACAGCACGCTGGTGACGTCGCACGACTGCCCCGCCGCGCCGGGCGAGACAGCGCACGCCGTCATCCGCCCGGAGCGGGTACGGGTCGAGGAGCACGGCTCCGCCGGCCAGAACCGGGTACCCGCCCTGGTGGAGCGGGTGGTCTTCCTCGGCGCCGCCACCCAGGTCATGCTCCGTCTGGCGACGGGCGCCTCGCTCCAGGCGCTGCTGCAAAACGACGGCGACCCCAGCAGGGCCGGGCTGGCCCAGGGCACCCCTGTGCACGCCTACCTGCCGCCGGACGCCCTGCGCGTGCTGCCCGGCTCCCCGGCCGCCGCCTTGGTTCCCGCGATCGCGGCTCCGGCTCCGGCCGCCGCCGCGGCCCCGTTCGCCGGCTAGGCCGGCTTCGCTGGCGCCGCGCGAGTCCCGCGGGTGCGACTTCGCATACTCTGTGACCATTTTCGGTTCCGTTATGGGCGATTTGTCCGTGCAAGGAGATCCTGGTGGCCAAATCCCCGGCTCTGGCGCGGATAGCGGGATCACGCCCGTACCCGATGCCCGGTCAGCACATGCCGTTCCCGGTCCGCGGTGATCCTCGCGGTATGTTCGGGGTTTGTGCTGGCATGACGACGCGAACCCGGAACATATCGCGGCGGCGGCCGGCCGGCATCCGGCGGCGGGGATGCGGGAAAGCCGCAGATCAAACCCGTAAGGCGGCTGTCGTGGTAAGGCGATCACGCTATGGTGGTCACATGCGTAATGCAGCGTGCGCCGGCTGGTGGCGTCCCGCATAGGGACGGCCGCTGTCACCGAACGCGCGCTGCGAGGAGGCCGTCCGTCGATGGGCGGCCTTTTTCGCTGACCGGGGTCGTCCCTTAGTCAAGGAGGATCTCGTGATGACAGCAACAATCAGCGCCGCCCGGCGGCGGTCGGCGACGCTCGAGGAGCGCATCGCCACCGACGCCGGGCAGTTCCGCATCCTCACCGGGGACCGGCCGACCGGCCCGCTGCACCTGGGCCACTACTTCGGCACCCTGCACAACCGCGTGCGGCTTCAGCAGGCCGGCGCCGAACTGTTCGTGCTGATCGCCGACTACCAGGTGCTCACCGACCGGGACACGGGCGGCCGCCTGGCCGACGCCGCCACACAGCTGGTGCTCGACTACCTGGCGATCGGAGTCGCCACGGACCGTTCTGTGATATTCGCCCACAGCGCGGTACCCGCCCTCAACCAGCTGGTCTTGCCGTTCCTCAGCCTGGTGTCCGTGCCCGAACTGGAGCGGAACCCGACCGTGAAAGACGAGATCGCGCACTCGCGGCAGTCGTCGGTGAGCGGGCTGATGTTCACCTACCCGGTGCACCAGGCGGCCGACATCCTGTTCTGCAAGGCGAACCTCGTCCCGGTCGGGCAGGACCAGCTGCCGCATGTCGAGCTCACGCGGCTGGTCGCGCGGCGGTTCAACGAGCGGTATGGGCGCGTGTTCCCCGAGCCGGACGCGCTTTTGTCCGCCGCGCCGCTGCTGCTCGGCACCGACGGCAGGAAGATGAGCAAGAGCCGCGGCAACGCGATCGCGCTCGCGGCGACCGCCGACGACACGGCGCGGCTCATCAAGTCGGCGAAGACCGACTCGCGAAAGCGCATCAGCTACGACCCGGTGACCCGGCCCGAGGTATCGTCTCTGGTGCTGCTCGCGGCGCTGTGCGCCGGCGCCGACCCGGTCGCGGTGGCGGACGAGATCGGCAACGGCGGCGCGGCCGCGCTCAAGGCCACCGTCACCGAGGCGGTCAACGAGCGGTTCGCGGCGATCCGCGCCCGGCGCGCTGAGCTCGCCGCGGATTTGGGGTACGTGCGGGGCGTGCTGCGTGACGGGTGCGAGCGGGCCCGCGTGATCGCCGATGCCACGCTTGACGAAGTGCGCTGCGCGATGGGCATGAACTACTGAAGCGGCCGGGTGTGCTCCCGGCAGAAGGGGCACTGAACACAGTGAGATGGGGCGGTGAACGGAGTCCCCCGGTCTGGATCTATTATTTAGTTGCTAGATAGCAATGAAATAAGGAGCTCCGGTTGTGCCAGACGTGCCATGGTGGGGGGCGGTCTCTTCGGCCGCGGCTCCCCTGCTTCTCGTCGGCGGCCTGACGGCCGCCGCCACGGTGCAGCCCGCGTCGTTCGACGCATTCAACAACACGGTGAGCGCGCTGGCCGGGCAGGGCGCGACGGACAGCTGGGTC
>JASHPP010000396.1 GCA_030038035.1 Trebonia sp. | reverse complement strand
GCGGTCGAGGCGCTGCGCGCGGGCCATACGCACTACGTGCCCGCGCCCGGCATCCCGGCGCTGCGCGAGGCCGTGGCCGCGTTCCTCGAGCGGACCGGGCGCATGCGGGTCAGCCCGGACCGCGTCGTCGTGACCCCGGGCGCCAAGCCGATCATGTTCTTCACCATCCTCGCGCTCGCCGGGCCCGGCGACGAGGTGCTCTACCCCGACCCCGGCTTCCCGATGTACGAGTCGATCACCGCGTTCGCGGGTGCGACGCCCGTACCCGTCCCGCTGCGCGCGGGCAACGGCTTCCTGATGGACACCGCCGAACTCGAACGCCTGGTCAGCCCGCGCACCAAGCTGCTCATCATCAACTCGCCGCACAACCCCTGCGGGAGCGCGCTGACCCGCGAGGACTGCGCGGCCATCGCGGCGATCGCGCAGCGGCACGACATAGCCGTGCTCTCCGATGAGGTTTACTGGGCCATCAGGTACGGCCCTGGGCACGCCAGCGTGCTCGACGTCGACGGGATGGCCGACCGGACCATCCTGCTCGACGGCTGGTCGAAGACGTACGCGATGACCGGCTGGCGGCTCGGCTTCGGCGTCTTCCCGCCCGCGCTCGTCGAGCCGGTGACGCGCCTGGCCATCAACTCCGTGTCGTGCACGTCGGCGTTCAGCCAGTACGCGGCGATCGCCGCGCTCGACGGGCCGCAGGACGGGGTCCGCGACATGGTCGCCACGTTCCGCCGCCGCCGGGACATCATCGTCGCCGGGCTGAACGACATCCCCGGCATCAGCTGCGTGCAGCCGCAGGGCGCGTTCTACGCCTTCCCTGACATCACGGGAACCGGGCTGACGGCCGGGCAACTGCAGGCCAGGCTGCTTGACGAGGCCGGCGTGGCGACGCTGTCGGGCAGCTCGTTCGGCGCGCACGGCGAAGGCTTCCTGCGCCTGTCCTACGCGAACTCGGCGCAGAACATCGCCGCGGCCCTGGACGCCATCAAGTCGGCGGTGACCTGACCGCACACGCCCGCCCGTGAAATGCACATTCCGGCACGGGGAACTAAACGGGGTAAATCGTAATTTTGCCCTATGGCCGGAAAGCATCGGCTTACACTGTGCAACTAGTCACATTCGCGTGCCGAACGAGGTTGTCCACTTGCGCCTCGTTCGTCTCATGTCGATATCTATATTTTTCGAAAAAAGACATGGACAGGCGAGGGCGTAAGCCATGAAAAGGCCAGAAGTACCAGCTGGCGCGAGGCCAGCTGGCCATGCCGCTATGCGGCGTGCATCGATTCGCCCCTCGAGAGTTTCGGCGCTCTCCCTGCGCAACTGGCCGGTGTCACGGCGGCTCGTCGCGGTCATCGTGCTGGCTCTTGTCATGGGCCTGGTCTTCGGCGGCCTGCGGGTAGCCAACGCCGCCAACACCGCGGCCGGCTTCGCCAGGACAGACAAGCTCGCCGTCCTCGGCCAGCAGGTCACCGCGCTGGCCCAGGCGATGGAGAACGAGCGCGACGTGACCGCCGGATACGACGCCGCCGCGGGCAACGACACCGGAGGTGGCGTCGCCGCGCCGTGCGCGCCGGGCGTGACGATGACCAAGAGCGTCGCCCCGTACTGCACCGCGATGCTGCAGGCGCAGGCGGCTACGAACGCGGCTGCCGCTCCGGTGGCCACCCTGGCCAGCCAGATCGGCGGCGCGTTCCCGGCGATCACCCAGACCAAGGCGCAGAACGTCGTCCAGATCGCCACGAGCCTCGGCGCGCTGCGCTCCCAGGCCCTGCAGGGGACGTCGCTATCGAGCATCCAGGCTTACACGGCTGAAGTAGACGACCTGTTCGACCTCAATGACGAGATCACCAGCGGCAGCGGTGACCCGGTGCTCGCCGACGAGGTGCGCACGCTCGATGCCCTCTCCAGGGCCAAGGACGAGCTCTCCCAGCAGCGCGGGATCCTGTACGCCGCGCTCATCGACGGCAGCTTCACCGGCGGTGCCCAGCAAGCGCTGCTGATCGCGGGCTCGCTGGAGAGCGCCGACCTGCTGAGCTTCGACTCCTCGGCCACGAACGACGAGATCAACGCCTACCTCGCCACCGTCAACGGGGCGCAGGTGGACACCTCCCAGCTGGTCGACAACTACCTCGCGGTCCTCGGCGGGAGCAACCTCGGCCAGGAGACCACCAGACTCGGCCCCCTCGGCCCCTCCGTCGGCGGGTCGGCGTCGCAGACGTGGTACACCGCCATGAGCGGGTACATCAGCAAGATGCGGGCGCTTGAGCAGCAGCTGGCCGGCACGATCGTCGCCCGCAGCCAGATGCTCGAGCAGGGGGCGCGGAACTCCGAGATCCTCGCCGCCGGGGTGACCGGCGGGGTCCTGCTCCTGGTGCTGATCGCCACCCTCATCGTCGCCCGGTCCCTGGTCGAGCCGCTGCGCAGGCTGCAGGCGGACGCGCTCGAGGTCGCCACCGTTCGGCTGCCCGAGCGGGTCGCGGAGCTCAGCGAGACCACGGACCCCCAGGCGAGCCTGCAGGTCGAGCCGATCAGCGTGAACTCCACCGACGAGATCGGCAAGGTCGCCCGCGCCTTCGACCAGGTGCACCGCGAGGCCGTGCGGCTCGCGGGCAACGAGGCGCTGCTGCGCGGCAACCTCAACGCCATGTTCATCAGCCTGTCCCGGCGCAGCGTGCCGCTGATCGAGCGGCTGGCGCGCATGATCGACTCCCTGGAACAGAACGAGGACGATCCCGACCGGCTGTCCAACCTGTTCGCCATGGACCACCTGGTCACCCGCATGCGGCGGAACTCAGAAAACCTCCTCGTGCTGGCCGGGGAAGAGCCCGTGCGCAAGTGGAGCGAGCCGGTGCCGCTCGCCGACGTGGCCCGGGCGGCGACATCGGAGATCGAGCAGTACAGCAGGGTCATGCTCAACATCCAGCCCGGCATCGCGGTGTCCGGGCAGGCGGCCGCCGACGTCGTGCACCTGCTCGCGGAGATCGTCGAGAACGCCACGATGTTCTCGCCTCGGGATACCCCTGTGCACGTGTCCGGCCAGGAGCTGACCAGCGGCGGCGTGCTGCTCGAGGTGCGCGACAGCGGGGTTGGCGTCTCGCCGTCCAGGCTGGCGGAGATGAACTGGCGGCTTGACAATCCGCCGCTGATCGACGTGTCGGTGTCCAGGCACATGGGCCTGTTCGCCGTGTCGCGGCTCGCCGCCAGGCACGGGGTGCGGGTCCGGCTGCGGCCCGCGCTGCCGCAGGGGCTGTCGGCCCTGGTCTGGCTGCCGGGCAACCTCACCGGCCGGGAAGCGATCCGCTACGGCGACCGGGCGGCGCAGCTGGCGGCACAGGCCGCGGCCGCCCAGCCGAGAGTGGGCAACCGGCGGCTGACCGGCCGACACCGCTTCGGGCTGCGCGCGGGCGAGGACGAGCTGGCCGGCACCGCGCCGCTGGCGGTGTCGGCAGGCGGGCCGGTGTCGAACTGGTTCCGCCCCAAGCGGCCCTCCCCCGTGAACGGGCAGAACGGCGGCAGCGCCGTCGAGGTCATGAGCAGCGCGTCCGGCGTGGACACCTGGTCTGACGGCGGCTGGCGGATCGCGGACATGAACGGCGGCTGGCGGAGCGCGGACGCGATGGGCGCGCCGGTGCACGGCGAGAACACGGGGGCGGGCCTGCCGACGCGGATACCCAAGGCGAACCTCTTCCCTGGTTCGGTGGGCGGCAGGCAGGCGTCGGGCAACGGGGGCACGGGCCAGTTCCCGGTCTTCAGCGAGCCGGCGCCAGGTTACGACACGGAACCGCCGACGGTGAGCTACCCGCCGGCACCGCCGCGGCGGTCGGCCGAACAGGCGCGCAGCCGCCTCAGCGGGTTCCAGCTCGGCAGCCGCGACGCCGCGGGCCGCACACCGCGCGCAGGAGAGGAAGCAAGTCGTTGACTCAACCGCACCGCCAGGACCTGAACTGGCTAGTCACCGAATTCACCACGCGGGTCGAGGACGTCGCGCACGCGATCGTGGTATCCGCCGACGGCGTGCCGCTCGCGCTGTCGTCGGGCATCCCGGCCGATGCCGTGCAGCAGCTCGCGGCGATCACCTCAGGGCTGACCAGCCTGATGCAGGGGGCGGCGCGGGTGTTCGAGGGCGGTGCCGCGACCCAGGCGCTGGTCGAGATGGACGGCGGGCTGATGTTCGTCAAGTCGATCAGCGACGGCTCCAGCCTGGCCCTGCTGACCTCGCCGGAGTGCGATACGCGCCAGATCTCGTACGAGATGACGCTGCTTGTCGAGGCGGTCGGCGAACTGCTCACCCCGGCGGTCCGCATCGAGCGGTTAGTCATGCGCCAAAGGTTTTCGTGATGATCGTCACGGCCGGCCCGGGTGCGGCGCCGAGCGGCCGGCGGAGCCGGTAGCATAAACAGCCGCTATGGGACAAAGGTGCCGAACCGCCGCGACCAGCCGTCGCGGCGGCTACATCGGGCTAAACTCCCAGGCAGAAGCAAGCGTCGGACAGGCCAACGACCGCCCGGTTCCGGCTCCGCCGGGGCTTTCCTGGCGGACATCCTCCTGGAGAGGTAAAGTCACGGCGCAGGATTCGCTGCTAACGCGTTGGGAGTCGGAATGCGCGTCCTCGTACTCGGCGGTGATGGGTTCTGTGGCTGGCCGACCTCGCTGTACCTGTCGGACCGTGGCCATGACGTCACCATCTTGGACAACCTGTCCCGCCGGAAGATCGACGTCGACTTGGAGGTCGAGTCGCTGACTCCGATCGTGTCGGTCAGCGACCGGATCAAGGCGTGGCGTGAGGTGTCCGGGCGCGAGATCGGGTTCGTCAACGTCGACCTGGCGAACGAGTACGACCGGCTGGCCGCGCTGCTTCGCGAGCTGCGGCCGGACGCGATCGTGCACTTCGCCGAGCAGCGGGCCGCGCCGTATTCGATGCGGTCGGCGAAGACCAAGCGGTACACGGTGGACAACAACGTGCGCGCCACCCACAACCTGCTGACCGCCATCGTGGACACCGGCGTGGAGGCCGCGGTGGTGCACCTGGGCACGATGGGCGTGTACGGGTACGGCTGGTCCGGGTCCGCGCCGATCCCTGAGGGGTACCTGACCGTCAAGGTGCCCACGCCCGACGGGGACCTGGAGCGGGAGATCCTGCACCCGGCCAACCCGGGGTCTGTGTACCACATGACCAAGACCCTGGACCAGCTGCTGTTCGCGTTCTACGCCAAGAACGACGGGCTGCGGATCACCGACCTGCACCAGGGCATCGTCTGGGGCACCCAGACTCCGCAGACCGCGCGGGACGAGCGGCTGATCAACCGGTTCGACTACGACGGCGACTACGGCACGGTGCTGAACCGGTTCCTGATGCAGTCCGCCATCGGCCACCCGCTGACCGTGCACGGCACCGGCGGCCAGACGCGGGCGTTCATCCACATCAAGGACACCGTGCGGTGCATCGAGATCGCGATCGAGAACCCGCCGCAGACGGGCGACAAGCCGCTGGTGCTCAACCAGATGACCGAGACCCATCGCGTGCTCGACCTGGCCAAGCTCGTCTCCGACATCACCGGCGCGGAGATCGCCTACCTGCCGAACCCGCGCCGCGAAGCCGAGGAGAACGACCTGGCCGTGCGCAACGACCAGTTCCTGGCGCTGGGGCTGGAACCGACCACGCTGTCCGAGGGCCTGCTCGGCGAGGTCACCGACATCGCCGGCCGGTACGCGCACCGCGCCGACGTGCGCAAGATCGTCGCCCGCTCGGTCTGGCGGGCCGGCATGGAGACCGCTCCCGACCTGCTGACGGAGCTCCCGGCCAGGGAAGGCTGACGCGACCCCGTCGGGTTTACAGGTTGCCGCGCCGTCCCTGCTCGCGCTCGATGGCCTCGAACAGCGCCTGGAAGTTGCCCTTGCCGAAGCCCAGCGACCCGTGCCGTTCGATGAACTCGAAGAACACCGTGGGCCGGTCGCCGATCGGCTTGGTGAAGATCTGCAGCAGGTAGCCGTCCTCGTCGCGGTCGACGAGGATGCCGCGCGCGCGCAGCTCATCGATCGGCACGCGCACCTGCCCGATCCGTGTCCGCAGGACGGGGTCGGTGTAGTACGAGCCGGGCGTGGAGAGGAACTGCACGCCGCGCGCTGTCAGCCCGTCCACGGTGGCGCAGATGTCCGGGGTGGCCAGCGCCAGGTGCTGCACGCCGGGTCCCTGGTAGAACTCCAGGTACTCGTCGATCTGCGACTTCTTCTTGCCGGCGGCCGGCTCGTTCAGCGGGAACTTCACCCGGTGGTTGCCGTTGGCGACCACCTTGCTCATCAGCGCCGAATACTCCGTGGCGATGTCGTCGCCGATGAATTCGGCCATGTTGGTGAAGCCCATCACCCGGTGGTAGAAGTCGACCCACTCA
>JASHPP010000395.1 GCA_030038035.1 Trebonia sp. | reverse complement strand
TGGCGCACCTACCTGCGGATGAGCTCGCTGCTGCCTGCCGCGCTCAACCGGCAGCTACAGCAGGACTCCGGGCTCACCCTGCCGGAATATGAGGTGCTCGTGCAGCTCAGCGAGGCGCCCGGGCAGGTGCTGCGCCCGTTCCAGATCTGCGAGGCGCTGAACTGGGAGCAGAGCCGACTCTCCCATCAGCTCACCCGGATGCAGCGGCGCGGGCTCGTCGCCAGGCAGGAGTGCGAGGCTGACGGCAGGGGCGCATTCGTCGTGCTCACGGCGGCCGGGGCCGACGCTATCGGGTCGGCCGCTCCCGGGCACGTGGCCGCCGTCAGGCGGCTGATGTTCGACCGGCTGAGCGAGGACGAGCGCGCGGCGTTCGAGCAGGCCTGCGCGACCATCGTGGCGGCCCTGACCGGGCAGCCCCGCTGAGCCGCGGCTACGGGTGCGAGCCTGGCTGTCCGCCCTGATTTCCCTGCCCCGAGCTGCCGCTCGCACCCGGGCTCGGCTGCGGAGCCCCGGTGGACGCTCCCTGGCCCTGGTTGCCCTGGCCGGCGTTCCCCGCCGCAGCCTGGTATGCACGCTGCTGCTGGCTGGCCCAGGGGTACCCGTGCGGGAACAGGCTGGCGATGTACGGCTTGCAGTAGCTGAGCACACGGTAGGGGCTTCCCGCCCGCTCGCTGAGCTGCTGGAAGATGGCAAACTCCGCGTACCACTCGGACTGCGGCTGCGGGTGCACGAAATTGCCGTAGTACTCGGTGCACAGCCTGCGCGCTGTGGACTGCTTCGGCGAGGGGCCGGGTGTGGGCGTCGGGGTGGGGGTCGGCGCAGGGGTCGCTCCTCTCGCCGCGAGGTTCGGCGAGGTTGAGCCGTGCGACGACGGGTGCGCCCCGGCCGAGGAGGTGGCCGACGAGAGCACAAGATGATGGTCGTGACCTGGCATGTCGACTACCGCGAGCGTGACCGCCGCGACGATCACGGCCGCGGCCGCGGCCCCCATGACCACCGCCGCCGGCCGGCTCAGCAGCCGGGCAGTCCGCCGCCGCCGGCCCCGGTGCCGCGCGGCGGGCCTTGGCGCGAGAGCCGAGGGCGCCACGGGCAGCTCCAGGGTGCGCGCGAGGCCGCCTGGCCCCGAGGCCTCCCGCAGCCCGAAGGCGCGGAACTCGGCGAGCGCGCGGAACTCGGCCATGATCGTCGCCTCGCCGCGCAGCTCGGCGAACGTCGGGGCCGCGCGCAGCGCGGTGAGGGCCTCCGCGACCTGGCGCAGCGCCACCGGGATGTCAGCCGCTTCGCCGGACAGCAGCGCATCGAGGTCCCAGTCGTCAAATGGCGGGGTACCCCAGGCGGGAGGCAGGAAGCTGTCTGGCATGTCATCGTCTGGAACGCCGTACCCGGTCAAAGCGTTACACCTGCCCCAGATAGCAGGGTCGCGAGCTTTCGCAGGCCCCGGTGCGCCGCGACGCGCACCGAGCCGGGAGACCGCCCGAGCATGTCCGCCACCACGTCGGTATCCAGCCCGGCGACGACCCGCAGCAGGATCACCTCCGCCTGCTGTTCTGGCAGCCTGGACAGCAGCGCCATCGCCGATTCGGTCGCGATGTTCTCCATGGCGATCTGGTCCGCGCCGACCGTTCGCGGCATGTCCGCCGCGCTGATCTCGTCTAGCGGCTCGGCGGGATGCCGCTTGCGCAGCCTGGCCTGGTCGAGCAGGCGCCTGCGCGCGGTGGTGAACAGCCAGGCACGCCAGGCGGCCTCGTCACCGCTGAACCTGGGCAGTCCCCTGACGACTTGGACCCAGGTCTCAGCCGCGACATCCTCGGCGTGCTCCGGGGCGACGACCCGCAGGTAACGAAGCAGGGCCGGGTTCGCGTCTCGCCACAGTACCGCGAAAGCGTTTTCGCTGCCGCCCTGGGCGGCCGCCAACTGCGCCGCGAAGTCCTCGCCCACCACATGCAGAGTATCGACACTCTAAGAGCTTTCCCGCAGCCAAATCAGCATCATGATCGCAACCAGCAACATGACGCACAACGCTTCAACGTGCGGCCATCGATGGCGATAATGGCAGCCATTCGCCGTTTATCGCATTCTGGCGGCGAATCGCCGTGCCAGCGTCCTGGTAAGGCTGGGGTGACGGCAAACTGCCGCAGCGAAAGGTCCCGGAAGGTCACCGGCCCCCGCGGTCCGGGTACCGCGTCGATGTTGATCCCTGTTTCCGGCACCCCGAGCAGCCTGAAACCGTCGAGCAGCCTGGTCGTCGCGTTCCAGAAGGCGCCCGTGCCCGCGTAGGCGCCGAGGAACTCCGCCGCCGCGTCCGCGTCGGCGGCGGCGATCCCCGCCGCGAGGCCCGACGTCTCGTCGTTGGCGATCGCCGCCGCTTCGGCCGGGCTGCCGGCCGGCGCGATCGTGACGGTCGCCTCCCGCCGCGGGTCAAGCGCCCACTCATAGCCGAGCGGATGGTCGTGCGGCGGCAGCGAAGCGGCGATGCCCAGCCCGTCAAGCTGCGCCGTGATCTCCGGCAGCCACTCGTCCCACAGCTGGCGGTCAAGCAGCAGCAGGTTGAGCCTGTTGCACACGCCGAGCCGGTCCAGGCTGGCCCTGATCAGGGCAGCCGCCACGGACCGTTCGGCGGAAGAATGGACGTAAAGCACCCCGCCGCCGTCAGCGTGGGCAAGCGTCCGCACCCCGTGCGCCGCCGCCTCAGCGGCCAGCGCGCGGGTGCTCGCGCCGCTGCCGCGCAAGATCACGAGCGGCACGAGCTTCGGCTCGCGGACCAGGGCGTACGCGGCCGCCTGGCCTGGCAGCCTGAGCAGCTGGATGGCCGCCGGGTCAAGTCCCGCCTTCGCGAGCGCCGGCGCGATCACCTCGTCCGCCAGCGCGATCGCCGAGCGCAGGGCCGCGCTGCCGGTGCGCAGGACGCCCGCGTTACGCGACTTGATCAGCTGTGAGGCGACGTCCACGACAACGTTCGGCCGAGCCTCGAAGTTCGCCCCGATCACGCCGACCGGGCGGCGGCGCTCGCTGAGCACGAGCCCGCCTGGCAGGTCACGGAGCTTACGGCTGGCCGGCTCCGGCGGCACTCCGGCCAGGATCTCGAGCTGGGCGGCCATCGCCGCCAGGCGCTGGGCGTCGAGCCGGAGCCGGTCCCGCACCCCGTCCGGCAGGCCGTCGGCGGCGGCGGCGCGCATGTCCTGCTCGTTGGCCGCGAGCACGGCAGGCGCGGCGGGCTCAAGGGCCGCCGCGATCGCGGCGAGCGCGGCGTCGATCGCGGCGTCCG
>JASHPP010000394.1 GCA_030038035.1 Trebonia sp. | reverse complement strand
TCCTGATCCAGGGCATGCTCGAGCGCAGGGCAGGGGAGCGGGACCTGTCGATCATCCAGATGCGCCTGCTCGGCGTGCTGCGGGACCGCACGCCGACGATGAACGAGCTGGCGAGGCTCCTGGAGCTGGACAAGTCAAGCGTCACCGGGCTGGTCGATCGCGCGGAGCGCCGCGGCCTTGTCGAGCGCGTTCCGTCGACGACGGACCGGCGGGCAGTGCTGGTCAGGCTCACCGACCACGGCCGGTCGCTCGCGGCCGACGGCGCGGCCCGCTTCGCGGCAGATATGTCGCTGCTGCTTGAGCGCTTGCCGTCAGCTGACCGCGACGCGCTAACAGAACTCGTCAGCCGGCTGCTCGTCGCGCACGCGGCAGATCACGGGATCGATCTGTTCCCCGCCATCCGCTCGGCTGGCTAGCGCCCGCACGCGTCCGTTGCCGATCACGCCTAGGCGGCGGATCCCGTCACGGTCACGCTGGAGACGTCCGCCTGGTAGGTGCCAGCCGCGTCCGGTGGCAGCAGCGTGAACCAGATGAGGACGTACCGGATGTAGGGGTGCGAGGCCAGCGGCAGCCGGAGCGCGCCTCCGGCGTTCGCCGCGCTCGCCACCACGTGCAGGTCCGCGACGGCTGTCCCGGCGCGCAGCTGGAGGTCGGCGCCTGGCGTGCTGCCCAGCTGGATGGACACGCTCGCGGCCCGCACGGTCCGGCCCAGGTCGAGCAGCAGGCCCGTGCCTGCCTGCACGTTGCCGAACCGCGCGGTCGCGTACCAGTCGGTGTGCCACGGCGTGGCCGGATCGCCCGACAGCGCCAGCGAGGCGGTCTGCGGGTTGTCGCCATCGGATGTGCCGCTTGGGCCGAACGCCACGGCGCTGACCGGCGTGATCTTGATCAGCGGCACCGCCGTCCGGGCGGGACTGGCCGGTTTGGATGCCGTCCCGAAGCGCGGGTTCGATCGCGGGCTGCCCGATGCGACGGGAGTCCGTGCCGCCGTCCGGCTGGGAGCCGCGGCGGACGGCTGGGAACCGCCCCCGGGTCCGGAAGTGAGCCGGATCGCGACGTATCCGATCAGGGCGAGGCAGACGAGCATCGCGATCGGGACCAGCCACCCGCCACGCCGGCGCCGCGGGCGGCGCGGCGGCTCCCAGCGCAGGTCCTCCCGCGTGGCCGGGCTCGCGGGTTGTTGGCTCGCGGGCAGGCCCGCGGCCGGGCCGCCGGGCAGGTGCGCGGTGTCGTACTCGCTGATCAGCGGCCGCGGATCCGTGCCCACGGCCGCGGCGATCGCGCGGATGTGGCCGCGCGCGTAGAAGTCGCCACCGCAGCTGCCGAACTCATCCTGCTCGATGGCGCGGATCAGGCCCTCCCTGATGCGAGTGCGCGCGCTGACATCAGCCACGGTCAGCCCTTCCCTGTGCCGTGCCTCGGACAGCGACCCGCCGATGCTCACATCTGCCAGGATTGCTCGCTCTACCAGGCCCTGTCCAGGCCCTGTCCAGGGCGTATCCGGGGCCGACGGCGTTCGCGGGCCTGATAACAGCAAGAGGCGGGCCAGAGCTGATAACAGCAAGAAGCGCCGGCGCCCCCGCTGCCGCGCTCCAGAAGACACGCGAGAAACACGCCGGGGGAGGGCGCTTGCCATCTCCTATCCGAACAAATATTCTATCTACATGCCAGTTCTCGCCACCAGCACGCCGGCACACGAAGCCATCGACAAGTTCATCGGCCACCTGGCCGAACACGGATTCGCTGTCAGCACGCGGCGTCTTCGCAGGCATTTCCTCGGCGAGTACCTGCGCCACGCCAGCCAAGCGGCCGACACCACCGACCTCACGGCGGGGGAGCTGCTGGACCCCGCGCGGGCCGCCGCGTGGCTGTCCGACGCGACCGCGGGGAAGACCCGCACCAGGACCCCGCTGCGCGGCCGCGATGCCGCCGCCTACCCCAATTCGATGCGCGCGCGCATCCACTCCTACAACGCCTTCGCCGAGTTCCTCGGCCTGCCGGACCGGCTTGACACCCGGCCGCCCGCGGTCGGCTACCGGCTGACCCCCAGGGATACCAAGCGCCTGCTCCGCGAGCTGGCGGTCAGCAGGCCGTTCTACGGCGAGCAGGCGGCGGTGCTGCGCACCGCGGCCGTCGCCGCGCTGGTCGCCGACACCGACACGAACGTCCCCGAGCTCGCCCGCCTCAAAATCCGGGCCCTGCACCTGGACGGCGACGGCGACGCACGAGTCGAGCTCCCCGGGGGCTCGTGCCCGCTGAGCGACGTGACGGTGGCGATCCTCGGCCGGTGGCTCGCCGCCCGCGCGGCCATCATCGCCGAGCTCGAGGGCAGCGATCCCGGTCACCTGTGGATTCCGGTCCAGCCCGGGCGCCCGCGAGGCGGCCGCGCGCCCGTCAAGCCCGGCATCACGCCGGCGGCCGTCCGCACCCTCCATGCCGCCCACCGCAACCTCGTCCGCCAGGTGCTTGGCACCCCGCTCCGCCCCGGCGCGTTCCGCGAGGCAGGCAAGTGACCGGCGCCGGTCCTGCCCGGCTTCCCGCCGCAGCCGCCCGCGGGCCCGCAGGCCGTTCTCTCCCTCGTCCTCCAGAACGAACCCCGCCGTCTGCCCCAGCCCAGGCCATCCTGCCTCGCGCTGGCGGTCCGCCAGTAGCATGAACACCATGCCGGATCCGGACATCGCCAAGGCTGAGGCGGCCAGCCGGCTCGCTCCCACCGGTGAGCAGTCCAGGCTTATCGAGCGGGCAACCGAAGCCGTATCGGCCGACGAGAGAATCCTGGCGGCCTGGCTGGCGGGCAGTTTCGCGGCGGGCACGGCCGATGAGTTCAGCGACATAGACCTGCACTGCGCCATCAGCGACGACAGCGCCGACTGGTTCAGGCAGCACTGGACAGACCTGGCCAGGCGGATCAGCCCGGTCGTGCTCGCGTCGCCGATTCCCGGCCTGATCGGGGGATATGTCATCACCCCTGAATGGGTGCATTTCGACATCGTCTTCCATCCGCTGGCGCGCCTCGATCCGCACAAGACCGGCCCGATGCGGCCGTTGCTCGATCGCGCCGGGATTCTGCCTGCCGAGCCCGTCGCGCCCGCTGACGTGCACGGCCCGCCTTATTTCCCGGCAGGCAGCGTCGATGTCTACTTCTACCTGCTCGGCAACCTGGCCGTCGTGCTGGGCCGCGGCGAGATCCTGCTCGCGTCCAACGGCGCGGTCATGCGGCGTGACCTGGGCCTGGTGCCGCTCATGCTGGCCGAGAACGGCGTGCGCAAGTCCGATGGGAACAAGCGGCTGAACCGCTACCTGACCGCGGAACAGCGCACGTTCCTTGAGTCGCTGCCGCCGCTCGCGGCGCGGCGCGACGCGGTGATCGAGTTCGACCGTCGGGTCGCCGCCGAGTTCATCAGGCGCGGCCGGGCCCTGGCCGGCGCAACGGGCGCGAACTGGCCCGCGGACCTGGAACAGGCGACCGTGGCCTACCTGCACCGCAGCCTGGGCGCCGGCTTCGGCCCCTGATCCGATTGACGAGTCGGCCAGCCGAGGTCACGATGGTATGGGCTACGGACGGGAGAGCGGCGATGGCGCATGCGAATGAGGATCTCGTACGCGGGGGATTCGAGGCGTTCCGCAAAGGCGACCTCGACACGCTGCAGAGCCAGTTCTTCGCGCAAGGCATCGTGTGGCACGTCCCTGGCAAGAACCCGCTAGGCGGCGAGTACACCGGCATAGAGCAGGTCCTGGGCTACCTGGGCCGGGCGTTCCAGCTCTCCGACGGAACCGTCGACATCGAGTTGCAGGACGTGCTCGCCAATGACCGCCACGCGGTGGCTCTGTTCCGCTCGCGGGCCGAACGGAATGGCCGGCACCTCGATACGTTCGACGCCGTGATCCTCCGGGTCAAGGACGGCAAGCTCGCCGAGGCCTGGCACCGGTCGGGCGATCCGTACGCCGCGGACGTTTTCTGGTCCTGAGCCATTCCCCGATAAAGAAACCGGCCGGGTCCTGACTTATCTGCGCAGAGGTGTTGGCGGCGAGCTGCGCGCAGGTGTTGGCGCCGGTTGGATCAGCGATGGATGATGCGGGCACTGGTGACGAGCGGTCGCGGGTAGGGTCCGCTGGCGGCCTGACGCCGTTCGAGGCGTGGTACCGCGGCGAGTATCCCAACATGGTGCGCGTGCTCACCCTGGTCAGCGGGGATGCCGAGATCGCCGCCGACGCGGCGGCCGAGGCCTTCACCCGGGCGCTCGCGAACTGGGGCCGCGTCGCGGCGATGGCGTCGCCCGCCGGCTGGGCGTACACGGTGGCGCTTAACGTCCTGCGACGCCGCCAGCAACGGGCGCGTATCGAGCAGTTGATCGCGCGGCGCGAGCCGCCGCCGCCTCCGATTCCCGAAGATCGGCTGTACCTCTGGGAGGCCGTCCGGTCGCTGCCGCCGCGCCAGCGCACCGCGATCGTGCTGCATTACGTGGCGGACATGCCGCAGGACCAGGTGGCCAAGATCATGGGCGTGGCGCCGGGCACCGTCGCCGCCACCTTGCATGCCGCGCGGGACAGCCTGAGGGGCAAGCTCAACGGGTCGGACAGTGACGGGACGGACAGGCCATGACCGACAGCGCTCGCGCCGTGCTGGACCTGGCGGCGGCCATTCCGGTCGGCGAGCCGCCGTCTGGCGCCGACCTGACCAGGCGTGTGCGGCGCCGCCGCCGGATACGGATCGCCTCCGTGGCGGCAGTGATCGCCCTGCTCGCGTTGGCGGCCGGGTTGCTGGCGTCCGCCGGCCCGCAGGCGGGCGCAGGGAAGGCCGGGCGCGGGCAGGCGCATACCCAGCTGACCGCGTACGACGTCGCGCTCGCGGCCGGACGGCATGCGCTGACCGCCCTCGGCGGCCCCCCGGTCGGTTCGTTTGGCCTGATCAGGTCCGGTCAGCTGTGGGTGCTCGACGGTGACGGCCTGTTCCTGACCGGTGATGGCGGCAGCAGCTGGAAACTGGTCGCGGTACCGGGGGCGGGTGACCCGCTGGCCAATTACGAGGCCATCGACTTCGTGAGCCTTCGGCAGGGATGGATCGTCGTCAGCCGGGTCAACAGCCTCCAAGTCGCCCGAACCTCAGATGGCGGGACGGAGTGGAGTTCGGTCACGCTGCCCGCGTCGCTGTTTCCCCGTGGCTGGCAGGGCGCGGACGTGAGCTTCATCAACCAGTCCGACGGATGGGTCGTCGTCCAGCCGTACACGCCGCCTGGGCGCCAGGCACGGTCGGTCGTCCTCTACACGACCGACGGCGGCGTGCGCTGGACGGTCGCGACCGCGGCAGCGCCGGTGAGCTCCGTGATCTTCTCTTCCGCCACCTCCGGGTGGGGTCTTGGCCTTGGCGCCACCAGCCTCTACCGCACCACTGACGGCGGCAGCAGCTGGCAGCCTGTCACGCTGCCGCGGCCAGCGGGCACCGCAGCGGGCGCCTGGATCTCCGTGACCCTGCCCGAGGTCGCGGGCGGTCGCGCGGTCCTGCTCGCGGTGCCGGGCGCGGGCGACGCGGTCACGGAAAGCACGGCCGATGGCGGACGGACGTGGGTCGCCCGGCAGGCGCCGTTCCGCGGCGAGCCCGTCTATCCGCAGGCCGCGACGGGGGAGGGGGCGGTGTGCGCGGACTGCGTCGTGCCCGGTGACGAGCCGTTCGCCGTGCTTGGCCCGGCGCAGTGGCGGTACTGGGGAGGCGGCCGCGTCTACACGACGACCGACTCGGGCGCGACATGGAGTTCTGTGCAGCCGAACCTGTCGTTCGCCGCCGTGGGCGGCACGCTCGGGCGGGTAGGCGTGGACAACGAGGGACCCGAGCCTCCGCTGCAGTTCACTTCGCCGCAGGCGGGATGGGCGCTGGCGAGCACCAGCGGCGCCAACGGCCAGCAGTCGCAGTCGGTGCTGCTCGTGACCGATGACGGGGGCGGGGCGTTTTCCGCCGTTCCGTCCCCGCGCGGTTAGCTCCACCCGGTGAAGGAGGATGGATCTCATGTGAGGCGGGACGGGCGGAGATGTTTGCGGGCTGGCAGCTCGACAGGTCACAC
>JASHPP010000393.1 GCA_030038035.1 Trebonia sp. | reverse complement strand
GTGACGTAGAACAGCGCCGTGCCGTCCAGCGACCACGCGCACCCGTAGAAGGTGTCCGGGATCTCGTCCGGCAGCGTCCGGCCTGCGGCCAGGTCCTTGACCCGCAGCGTGAACCGCTCGTCGCCGGAGAAGTCCGTCGAGTAGGCGAGCAGCGTCTCGTCCGGGCTGACCGACAGCGCGCCGAGCGCGAAGAACCCCGCGCCGGCCGCCAGTTCGTTGCCGTCGAGCAGGATCTCCTCACCCTCCAGCGGCTTGCCGTCCTCGGGCAGCGGCGGAGCGGTCTCGCCGTCGAGGACCCGGCGGCGGCAGTGGATGGCGTACTGCTGGCCTTCGACCGTCCGCGCGTACCGCCACCAGCCGCCCTTGCGGACCGGCACCGACAGGTCGGTCTCCTGGGTGCGCGCCTTGATCTCGGCGAAGATCGCGGTCTGCAGATCCGACAGCCCGGCGGTGCGGGCGGTCATGTAGGCGTTCTCCGCCTCCAGGTAGGCGATCGTCTCCGGGTCGCCGGGATCGGTGAGCCAGGCGTAGTTGTCGATGACCGTGTCGCCGTGGTGGACGCGCTCGAACGGGACCTGCTTCGCGACCGGAGGCGTGCTCATAGCGGCCCAGTCTAGACGGCCAGCGCCCGCGGAGAATCGTGCCGCCGGCCGTCCCTGTTAACGACCGCGATCGTGCTCTGCCCGCTAAGGTGATGTCAGGCAGGAAGGCCGGCACCGAAGGATAGCCAGGCATGGCGGACGGGCGGTTGGCAGCGGGCGGGACCATCCGCTGGGATCGGTGGGGTCTTATCGCGGGCACGCTGGCCCTGGCGGTCCCCGTGCTCGTTCTCACCGTCGTGTACCTGAGCCAGGCGGGCCACTGGGTCATGATAGACCTGCAGGTGTACCGGTGGGGCGGACTGCTCGCGCGGCGCTCGGGCCCGCTGTATACCGCGCAGTACCGCGGCATGCTCTCGTTCACCTACCCTCCCCTGGCCGCGGCGATCTTCGAGCCCCTGTCGGCACTGCCGTTGCTGGCCGTCAAGCGGATCGTGATCACGGGCTCGGTGCTGGCGCTGGTGGCTTCGGCGTGGCTCGCCTGGGGGGGCGTCGGCGTCCGCGGCACCTGGTCCCGCGCGGCGCTCGCGCTCGCCGTGACCGACATCGCGCTGTGCATCGACCCGGTTCAGCAGACGATCGACCTCGGCCAGGTCAACCTCGTCCTCACGGCCGTCGTACTCGCCGACCTGCTGGCGCCCGGCGACCGATGGTGGCGGGGCGCCGGAGTCGGACTGGCGACCGGGCTCAAGCTCACCCCCGGGATCTTCATCGCCTACCTGCTGCTCACGCGCCGGTTCCGCGCGGCGGGTGTCGCGACGGCGGCGTTCGCGCTGACCGTCGCCGCGGGGTTCGCCGTGCTGCCCGGCCCGTCACGCCAGTACTGGCTGGGCGGGCTGTTCCTTGATCCCAGCCGGCCCGGGCCGGTGATCTACGCGTCCAATCAGTCCTTGTTCGGGATGATCGCGCGGCTCGCCGGGGGTGGCGGGCCGGCGCTGCCGTACTGGCTGGCCGTCGCGCCGGTTGTGGCGGCGTGCGGGCTGCTGGCCGCCGCGCTGGTGCACCGCCGCGGCCGCGAGCTTGCGGCGGTCAGCGTCTGCGCGGTCACGGGCCTGCTCGTGTCGCCGGTGTCCTGGGACCACCATTGGGTCTGGATCGTCCCGGTGCTCGTGGCGATCGCTGACCTGGCATGGCGGCATCGCTCGTGGCTCGCCTGGGTCGGCCTCGCGGTCCTGGTCCTGCTGTTTCTGGGATATCCGGTCGGACAGCCCGGCGACCCGGGGGCGGTGAAGGGACTGATCTGGACCGTCCCGGCCGGCGGGAACCGCGAGTACGGCTGGCACGGCTGGCAGCTCGTGGCGGGAAACCTCTACGCGCTGATCGGACTGGGCATACTCTGCGCGGCGCTCGTCACGGCATGGCGCGCCAGGGTCGGCGCCACGCGGGCCGAGGCCCGATCGGGCCTGATCGCGTCCGCCAGGGGATAGCACGGAGCACGGCTGGCACCGTGAACGGTGCGCCGCTGCCCGCGTGGACCGCCAGGGGAGCTAAGGGAACGGCGGAGCTGGCGGCCCGCCCGCGACAATCTCCTCGCCACGGCGGGTCACGGCGAAGTCGCGGTTCTGCGACGTCAGGATGTAAAACCGGCGTGCCCGGATTCCGTCGACCACGATCGCGGCCACCTCAGCAGGGGACGCTCCCTGGACCGCGAGCCGGTTGAACCGCTCGGCGCTTTCCTGCTCCGCGGGACCCGACACGACGGGCGGTCCGGCCCACGACGGCCGGTTCCGCGCCGAGGTGCCGAAGTTCGTGCGCACCGCGCCCGGGCAGAGCACCGACACGCCGACGTGGGCGACACCGAGGGACTGCAGGTTGAAGTGCAGCGTCTCGGTCAGCGCCACGACCGCGTGCTTGGACACCCCGTACGGGCCGAGGGCCCCCGCGAACACGCCGAATATCGACGCCGTGTTCACCATGTGCGCCGCGTCCTGCTCGAGCAGCAGCGGCATGAACGCGCGCACGCCGTTGATAACGCCGCCCAGGTTGACCCCGAGCACCCAGTCCCACTCGCCGGGCGGGCATTCCCACAGCGGCCCGTGCGGCCCGCCCACGCCGGCGTTGTTGCACACCACGTGCACCGCGCCGAACGCCGACACCGCCGCGTCCCGCAGCGCCTCGACCGCCCCGCGGTCCGCCACGTCGGTGACTACCGGCAGTACCGAGGTGCCGGAGTCGGCCAGCGCAGCCGCGGCCTTGGACAGCGCGGGCTCCTCCACGTCGGCCGCGACGACGTGCATGCCCTCGCTGGCGAACCGCTCGCAGAGCCCGAGCCCGATCCCGCTCGCCGCGCCGGTGACGACCGCTACCCGTCCAGGAGCGACGACATCACGGGGACGGCTGGGTGACGCTGCTGCCACCGTTAAAGTGAAGCAACGACAGCGCCGCCGTGGCAAGGGTCAGCCAGCGGGTCAGCGAATTGCGCGGCAGCAGCGCGAGCGTCACCCAGGCGACCGCGGAGTACCAGGGCAGCGACCAGGGCGCGACCACGATCCAGGCGAACGTCAGGGCGCAGGTGGCGGCCACGACGGTGGGCACGTCGGGGGAGAGCCTGTTGTACAGGTACCAGGCCAGGGCGAACATCAGCGGCGGCCAGGCGAACCCGATCACGGTCGTCGCCATGTTCTCCGCGCCGGTACCGCCCGTATGCAGGGCGATCTCCTGCACCGCCCGCCAGATCGTGGGCGAGACGACCATCTTCGACGCGCTGACGAGCGGCTGGAGCGCGACGAGTCCGTAGCTGAAGACGTAGAGCCCGAGCGTGGTGAGCCCGGCCACGACGCCGATACGCGCGAGCCGGGCCCATGCCCTGTCGTGCACCAGCGGGATCGCGATGCCGAGCGCGACGAAGAGGGCGTTCACCTTGATGCCGCCCGCGACGCCGACGACCAGGCCCACCAGCAGCTCATGCCAGATCGTCGTGATCCGCCGCGACAGCACGATCGCCACGATCGCGAACAGCGCGACGATGGCGTCCAGGTGCCCGCCCATCACGAGCTCCACGATGAGCAGCGGGTTCGCCACCCACAGCAGCACGGCGCGCACCGGGTTGGCCGCGGTCCGCAGCAGCACGTAGCCCGCGGCCAGGAACGCCGCGCCGATCATGATCATCAGCATCCAGATCGTGGCCCACGGCCTGGCGCCGCCGACGAGCGCGGCCGCCAGGTGCAGCCATGTCGCCACCGGCCCGTACACCGACGGCGTCTGCTGCCACTGCCGGCTGACCACCATCGTGTACGGGTTGTGCTCGCCGCCGGGCAGCATGCTCGGCAAGAACGTGTACGGGTTGTAGCCGAGCGCGGCGATACGGCCGTAGGCGGCGTAGCTGGCGACATCGGAGGAGCCGACCGGGGTGATGTTCACGACGACCGCTACCGCGGCCGCCGCCGCCCAGAACACCTTGCGCGGGCTGGGCGACCAGCCCCGGCTGTTGGCCCACAGCATCATCGCAAGGCCCAGGCAGCACAAGGCGATCGAGACGTACATGACGAGGTCCGCGGCGACGTCCGGCAGGTGCGGCGCCCCGATGTCCCTGGCCACCGACGTCAGCGGCAGCAGCACCGGGGGCGTGGCCACGCTCGGATTCGGCGCGGTGGCGCACAGGCCGACGAAGGCCACCCCGCCGATGCCCACCGCGCTCAGCGTCACCGCGGGCAACGGCCGGGCCAGCGGGCTGTGCGCGAGCACCCGGATGAGCACGCCCATCATCGCCTCGACGCGCCCGCCGGGGATCGGCGGCTCAGCCAGCCTGGGCGCGGTCTCTGGCGCGGCGGCGGGGGCGAGCGGGTGCGGGGCGGTCATGGTGGCGCGCCGGGGTGAACCCGCGGGAAATTCGTCGTCAGGGGAGGCGGGCAGGTCCGCGGGGGCAGACCGCTCGTCAGCGCTCTCGCGCCGCGGCGGGTCTACCGATACGGCCATAGATGTCCTCCTGGCGCGGGAAGATTTTCGCCAAACAGGTGCCTCGGATAGCCGGACCACCGCAGACTGCAAGAGATCATACTCTGCGAGCCTTGAGGCCGGGGCTGCCGCGCCGTCCAGCTGTCACCGGCATGTGACTGGTTTCACATTCGCAACCCGGGCCACGGAAGGGCCGGGCGCGGCGAGGCAGAATGGATGCATGCCCCGTGGAGCGCGGTTCGCCGCGGCGATGGCGGCGGTAACCCGCAGGCTCCCGTTCGGGCTGTCCCGCGTGGTCGCGCCGAGCCTGCTCGGCTACCTGCTGATCAACCTGTGCACGTTCTGCCTGGACCTGACGCTGCTCGCGGTCTTCCACGGCGGGCTGAAGTGGCCGCTGCCTGTCGCGGTCACGCTGTCGTACGGATCGGCGTCCGCGGTGAGCTACGTGCTCAACCGCGTGCTCAACTTCCGGTCGCACGGCGCGCTGGG
>JASHPP010000044.1 GCA_030038035.1 Trebonia sp. | reverse complement strand
GCCTTCATCGGGCTGCTCGCGGCGCTAGCGGCGGCCGGCCCCGTCGTCGTGCCCGCGGTGCGTTCCTACACGGAGAGCCGTCGACAGGCCTGAGCCAAAGCCCTCTTTATCCCGAACGCGCCGGGCCGTCTCCGCCGCCGCGCCGTGCTGAGCCCGGGTGGGCGGCGTCGGCGAGCTCGGTCCCCGCGGTGGTCCTGCGCGCCGGCACCCATGCCCGCAGCATCCAGGCCAGCGTCCCCAGGCAGGCGATCGCGAGCAGGGTATACGGGACGAGGTCCGAGGTTGCCTCGGCGAGCGCGCCGCTCGCCGAGGCCGCGAAGGCCTGCCCCGCCGCCCAGGTCAGGTTGGACAGCGCGAACGCGATCCCCTGGTTGAGCCCCGTGCCATCCGCGCCGGCGCTGACGAGCGCCGACGCTGGCGCGAAGAGCGAGCCGTAGAACGGGGTCCCGGCTATCAGGACCGCGATCAGCCAGGGCGCCGCGCTGGGAAGCGGGATCAGGATGCTGGCCGTCGTGCCGACAGCCAGCGAGACCGTCAGCGGCCGCGCCGCTCCGAAGCGGTCAGACAGCCGCCCGGCCAGCGGTGACAGGCCCGACTCGATCAGTGCTCCGCACAGGAATGTCGCCGCGATGATGGTCCCGGATGCGCCAAGCTGGGCAAGGCGCAGCGGCGCGAGTACGTCGACCACCCCGAAGCCGATGCCGGCCAGGGCCATCAGCCACATGCCCGTGGCTAGCTGGCGGTCGCGCAGCGCGGGCAGCGCCGCGCGCAGCGGCTGCGGAGCCTGGGGACGCGGGGACGGGACGGTGAACGTCACCACTATCAGGATCGTGCCCGCCACCGCGGCGGCCGAGAACGCCGGCCCGGTGCCCACCGCGTTAGCCGCCGCTCCGACAACCGGGCCGAACAGCGCGCCGACGACCGCCGCTCCCAGCGCGGTACCGAGCAGCTCGCCGCGCCGATCCTCCGGGGCCGCCGTCGCCAGCCAGGCCAGGCCCGCCGACCAGGTGCACGCGCCGCCGACGCCTTGGACGAACCGGGCGATATCGAGTACGGCGGCAGCCGATACCCAGCCGAAAACCAGGGTCGACGCGCACATCAGCGCCAGGCCGATCAGCACCGTCGCGCGGTCGCCGAGCCGGGCGATGAGCAGCCCGCTGGGTAGGGCGCCCACCAGGGTCCCCACCGGGTAGGCGGCGACGAGGATGCCCGCCCCGGCCTTGGACAGGCCATCCGTATGCGCGTAATGCGGCAGCAGCGGGGTTAGCGCGGAGAAGAAGACCGTGTCGACCAGGACCAGAGCGCACACGAAAACGAGCAGTCGGCGCATCGGGGGGTCCAGCTTCAACCGGATCCCCGCCATACATGCTCCGTCCTGACAGCCACATGGAGCGCTTGCTCCTCAGCTGCTACAGCGGCCTGCGGCCCTCAAGCCCCGCGCCCCATCGACAAGAGCCTATGCGGCCACGGCCGATGATCCTAGAGGCGGCGGTGCCTGGCGGTGCTTGCCGAACGTCGCCCAAACGGCCAACGGGAGCCTCAGCACGTCCACCGCGTCCCTGACGGAATCCGCACGCGGGAGCTTCGCCAGCCTGACCTCCCACCGTTCGAGGTCGCTCTGCCAGGCCTTGAGATACCCGGCGCACATGTCCGGCCGGATCTCATCGAGCTTTTCGCGTGCGCCGTTGATCGCTTTTTCCATGTCCTCCCGGCCCTGCGGCAGGCCGGGCAAGCGCCGGACGATCTCATCGAGCACGCGATTGCGGTCCGCCAGGAACATCCGCCAGTACTCGTGGTCCGCGGACTCCACACCCAGCTTGCTGTGCAGCAATGCGTAGAGTCCCTCGGCAATGACATCTCCGAATTCCTGCGCCGCGGCTCGCCGCGGGTCGGCGAACGGATTGTAAGCGACCTGTTCCGCCTGGAAGTCAGAGCTCGCCAGCCGCCCTTCTGCGGCGTCATGGTAGAAGAACAGCCAGTCCTCGTTGTAGATGTCGGGGAAGAACCCGAACGGAGCGCTTGAGTCCACCGCGAGGACCGACCCGGTAACGAAGACGTCTTGATCTTCGCCTACGCACCGGCGAGCATGGCAGACCACTGAATTGTCAGGAAAGCCGTTGATCGTCATGCCGGCGGTTCGATACGGGACGCCGCGCCGTCCCGGCGCCCCCAGCAGTGACACCGTCCCCGCGAGTGCCGCCGCGGAGACCTTCCTGATGTCGTCGTCCAGGAAAAGGACGCGCTGCCAGCCGAGCATGCGGGCCAGCACCAGGCCGATGTTCCGCTTGATGCTGAGGTCGCTGTAACGAGCGGCGCACACTACCCGCGCCGGGCCGTTGTCGACCCAGTATGTGGTCCTGAATTCGAAGTACGCATGCCTGTAATGCGCCGGTATCTGGATGACCGTGGCCCGGTGGAACGACCGCTCCGCGAGCCGGTCGCGCACGTCGCTGGTGTGGGCCTGGAAGCTGCATAGCAGTACGAGGTGGCAGTTCGCGGCTTCGGCCAGTCCGATGGCGGTCTGTAGGTTCTCGGCTGGCCGGGATGCGGGCACGATGATCGCGTCAGGCGCGACGCCGTCCTGCGCTGCCGTTGAAGGCGTTTGAGCTGGTCCGATAAGTTCCGCATGGGTGGGGTGCTGGCAGACTCTCGTCCCGTAAGGGGCGGTCACGCCCCGGCCCTGGGCCCGGCCGGAGAAGTCGCGGACGCGGTACTCGCGTCCGGCCATTGGTAAAGCACGGTTTCTGGAATGCTGAAGTCAGGTGTCATCGCTTCTCCTTCTATCACTTGTATCCGCATGAGGATAATGAATTGTTGTTTGTCGCGAAAATTTCGGGCTATGTACCGCTCGTTTGACTCGCGCAGCCGCGCATCGGTAAGGCTTCGCACCGCACCGTACACACCGCGACTGTGAATCCCGTTGCACATCGTGAGTGTCCGGTTCGAATTCAGCGGGTTGGGCATCCGCACCAGAAGGCCGATATCTTCGATCAATTTAGTGGGATTTGCGTCCGACCACTTGGGAAGATAGCGGCGCTCTTTGCCAGCTACCTCCGTGACGAAGATCTCTCCCGAAGGGATAGCCGGGTCTTCTTTTTGCAGCACCGGGAGCCTGGTCAGGTCCAGAAGCCGCCGTGTCACGTCATTCCAGCCGATTCCGCCAATAGTCACCACATGGCCGGAAAGGTCATCGGGTTTCACGTTCGGCGCGGACTTGTAGGCGACCCGCATGGCTGGATTTTCCATGCGTATATGGCCCCATAGCTCTACCATTGCGTCGAGGTCGGCGAAGGACATCAGCTCCGTGTAATTAGGGTCGTCCGGTTTGGCCAGCGGGCCGGCCTCTTGCTCGGGAAGCTGAGAGCAGACGAGCGTCAGCGGGCCGCTGTCGGCGAAGTGCCAGGAGTTCGAGCTCCCGCTGACGGCCGCGTGCAGTCGCAGCAGTTCCTCGCGGAGCGCTTCGTAAGAAACCAGCTCCTCTTGTGTGAACGTGTCCGTTGGCACCAGCTGGGGGGCTGGAACCAGGGACCTGCGCGTGGCGAAGAACTGCGCATAGGCGAGGATTCGCTCGCGCGGCGGCAGCTTGGGGGCACCCCTGTTCTCCCACGAGGCGACGGTGGCGGGTGACAGCGACTCGTTTCCGCCCAGGACTCTGGCGAGCGTGCTCTGCGTAAGTTTTGTGTCCGGCCACAGTTCGACGCGGAGGCTTCTGAGGCGGAGGGCCAGTTCTAGTTGCTCGGGCGGAACGAACTGCATAAAACGGTCACCTCCAGTAGGCGAAGTGCGCGTGAAGTTACGCGTGTGCAGGCTGGGACGTGTCGCGCCCTCGAGCGGGGACTTGGAGGTGCGAGTGGCGAGTAGCCGAGCGGTTGACGGGCCATATTCCTGGAAATTACGATAAAAGCACTACTGAGGTCCACCGTGGTCTTCTGAACTCTACTGAAATTCAGTAAAGAATAGTAGAGCGCAATAGGACCTAAGGCATCAGCATAGAGGGTACCGACCCAGATGTACAGCACTCAAGGGGCGGGACGTAGCGACGCCGATGTGACTGCTGCGCTGCCGAGAGGCCCGCCGGAAATCCAATCGCAATCGCCCAGATCGGGCGGAAATGAAGCTGGGCCGACGTGAGGCATCGGCCCAGCCACCACGAATCACATCCAGGTAGCAAATGATCGTGACGACAACGATGCTAGCAACCCTGTACCCGGTCCGAAAGTAGCAGCTAGACGGTCCGATCAGGGGCGTACAGGGTTGCCACGCGTCGCGCGTTGCGAGTCCGCTTCCCCTCCGCCGGCCACCCCGGCCATCGCATCGCTTCTTCGCACAACGAGGAACGGACAATGCTCGCACTCACGGCCGCCACCTATGGCCAGGACCCGACGCCCATACTGATCGCTCTCGGCGCGCTCGCCGCGGCGGTCTTCTGGCGATTCGCGCTCAAGATCGCGCTCGCCCTTGTGATCATCCTGCTCGTCGTGCTGTTCATCCACCTCGTCGATGACGAGACGGCCCTTGTCGAGGGCCTTCGCCGGGTCTTCGGGTGAGCAGCACGCGCCACCACGAACGGACAGTGGCGTTCCTGCCTGACAGACGCCACTGTCCGTTCGGGATGACTAGGGCCTTAGCCGGTCCGGCCCTCGAGCGCGCGGCGGGTCAGCACCCGGGCCAGGTGCTTGCGGTAGTCCGCGTCGGCGTGGAAGTCGTAACCCGGGGAGGTGCCCTCGGCGGCGAGCTCGGCCGCTGCCGCGATCGGCGCGCCCGAGCGGAGCGCCTCCTCCACGGCGAGCGCGCGCAGGGGCGTGCCGCCCATGCTGGCCAGCGCCACCCGGCCGCCGTAGGCCGCGACCCCGACGATCGCCCAGTCGTTGGCCCGCCTGACGAACTTCTGGTATCCCCACGGCACCGAACCGCCGCGCGGCACCCGTACCGCCGACAGCAGCTCGTCAGGCGCGAGCGCCGACTCGAACGGCCCGGTGAAGAAGTCGTCGGCGCCGACCACCCGCAGGCCGGACGGGCCGGTGATCTCGACGCGGCCGCCAAGCGCGAGCAGCGTCATCGGCAGGTCGGCCGACGGGTCGGCGTGCGCGAGCGAGCCGCCGATCGTGCCGCGGTGCCTGATCTGCGGGTCGCCGACCTGCGAGGCGGCATGAGAAAGGATCGGCACCTCGGCCCTGACGAGCGGCGACGAGACGAGCTCGGCGTGCCGGGTGGTCGCCCCGATCACGAGTTCGCCGCCGTCGGCCCGGATGCCGGACAGCCCGGCGATCCGCGCGATGTCGATAAGCAGCGCGGGCTGCGCCAGCCTGACCTTCATCATCGGCAGCAGCGAGTGCCCGCCCGCCAGCAGCTTCGCGTCCTCGCCGTAGGTGGCGAGCAGCGACAGCGCGTGCGCGGCGGAGTCGGCGACCTCGTACTCGAACGGCGCGGGGATCACGCGCTCACCCCTGCTTCGGACGCTGCGGAAGCCCCGGGGGAATCGGGCGCGGACAGCGCGTCGGCGGCGGCGAGCACCGCGCGGACGATGTTGTGGTAACCGGTGCAGCGGCAGAAGTTGCCTTCGAGTCCCTCCCTGACCTCCTGCTCGGTCGGGTGCGGGTTCTCCGCCAGCAGGCTGGTGGCCGCCAGCACCATCCCCGGGGTGCAGAAGCCGCACTGCAGGCCGTGCTGCTCGCGGAACGCCCGCTGGACGGGGTGCAGCTCACCGGACTCGCCGGCGAGACCTTCGACGGTGACCACCGACTGGCCGTTCGCCTGGGCGGCCAGCACGGTGCATGACTTCACCGACTCGCCGTTCAGCAGCACGGTGCAGGCGCCGCAGGAGGTGGTGTCGCAGCCCACGTTGGCGGCGCGCAGGCCGCACACGTCGCGCAGGTAGTGCACGAGCAGCAGGCGCGGCTCGACCTCGTCGGACCTGGTGCCGCCGTTGACGGTCAGCTTGAGCCGCATGTTACGCATCCCTCGATTCGCTCGCGGCCGCAGCCGCGCTGATGGCCCGCCAGACTCGCTGCGGGGAGGCCGGCATGTCGATGTGCCGCACGCCGAGGTGGGACACGGCGTCGATGACCGCGTTCTGCACCGCGGGGGTGGCGCCGATCGTGCCCGCCTCGCCGATGCCCTTGGCGCCGAGCGGGTTATAGGAGGTCGGAGTCTCCATGTCGGCGAGCTCGAAGCTGGGCACCTCGGTCGCCGACAGGAACGGGTAGTCCGCGAACGTCGCGGTCAGCGGGTTCCCTTCGGCGTCGTAGACGACCTCCTCGAGGAACGCCTGCGCCGCGCCCTGGGCGATGCCGCCGTGCCGCTGCCCCTCGGCGATCAGCGGGTTCATCACGGTGCCCG
>JASHPP010000392.1 GCA_030038035.1 Trebonia sp. | reverse complement strand
GGCCACCGGGCCCAGCCGGAGCCGCCGGCCGCGCGCGGCGCGCGGCAGCCACTGGCCGGTCAGCGGCACGCGCGCGGGGCCAGGCGCGCGCGGCGCCATCACGGCCGCCGGCAGCCGACGGCAGGCGAGCCAGGCGGCGAAGGTGCCAAGCGCCACCGCACCGGGAAAACCGAGCACCGCGTCCCAGATCCGTACCGTCTGCCACGGGCTGCCGTGGACCTGGGCGAGAAGGGCGCCGAGCGCCGCCGGGATCAGCCCCGCGGGGACCGCCCAGGCGGCCACGTCGGCGATGACCCCGCGCGGGCCGCCGGCCCGGCGGTACCTGCGGTCGGCGATCCAGATCGCCAGCAGGATGCCGGCGGCCACGCACAGCGCCTGCGCCCGGAGGGGCAGCGGCCCGAGATGCCAGCCTGAGCGCGACGGACTCGGGATGTACGCGAGCGGCATACCAGGAAGTTACCGCTCTTTGGCCCGGCCGGAGGGGGGTTACCGGCGGCGGACGCCGGCGGCCAGGTCGGCGGCCAGGGCGCGGACGGCCGCCACGCCGGCGGCGCTGTCGGGGGCTTGCGCGAGGCGGCGGACGAAGGCGGAGCCGACGATGACCCCGTCGGCGAAGGCGGCGACTTCGGCGGCCTGGTCGCGGTTGCTGACCCCGAGGCCGACCGCGACCGGCAGGCCGGTGTGCTCGCGGACGCGGGCGACGAGCTGGCCGGCGCCTTCGCTGACGGCATCGCGGGTGCCGGTGATGCCCATGAGGCTGGCGGCGTAGACGAAGCCGCGGCACACCCCGCTGATCTCGCCGATGCGCTGCGTCGTGGAGCTCGGCGCGACGAGGAAGACCCGGTCCAGGCCGTATGTGTCCGACGCCGCGAGCCAGGGGGCGGCCTCTTCTGGCGTCAGGTCCGGGGTGATCAGCCCGGCGCCGCCGGCGCCCGCGAGGTCGCGCGCGAAGGCGTCGACGCCGTAGTGGTCGACCGGGTTCCAGTAGGTCATGACCAGCGCGGCCGTGCCCGCGTCCGCGATCGCGTGCACCGTGTCGAGCACGTCCCTGACCCTGGTGCCGGTCCGCAGGGCCTGGTAGACCGCGTCGGCGATCACCGGCCCGTCCATCAGCGGGTCGGAGTAGGGCAGGCCGACCTCGATCACGTCCGCGCCCGCTTCGGCCATGGCCAGCACGGCCCTGATCGCGGTCTGCTTGTCGGGGAAGCCCGCCGGCAGGTAGCCGACAAGCGCGGCGCGGTCCTCCGCGGCCGCCTTGGCGAAGGCTGTCGTCACGGCAGTCATGTCAGGCTCCTCAGACCCCGAACCACGCCGAGGCGGTCGCCACGTCCTTGTCGCCGCGGCCGGACAGGTTCACGAGCAGCAGGCCGTCCTGGCCGAGTTCGCGTCCGATGTCCATGGCGCCGGCGAGCGCGTGCGAGGACTCCAGTGCCGGAATGATCCCCTCGGTACGGCACAGCGCGGCGAAGCCGTTCATCGCCTGCGTGTCGCTGACCGACCGGTACTCGGCGCGGCCGGTGTCCTTCAGCCAGGCGTGCTCAGGGCCGACCCCCGGGTAGTCGAGTCCGGCCGAGATCGAGTGGGTGTCGAGCGTCTGGCCCTCGTCGTCTTGCAGCAGGTAGGTGCGCATGCCGTGCAGCACGCCCGGCGAGCCCTTGCTCAGCGTGGCCGCGTTCCTGCCGGGGGCGTCGCCGTCCCCGCCCGCCTCGCAGCCGATCAGCCGGACGCCGGGGTCAGGGATGAACGCGTGGAAGACGCCGATCGAGTTCGACCCGCCGCCGACGCAGGCGACGACCGCGTCGGGGAGCCGGCCTGTGAGCTCGAGGACCTGCCGCCTGGCCTCGACGCCGATGACGCGCTGGAAGTCCCTGACCATCATGGGGAACGGGTGCGGGCCGCCGACCGAGCCGATGCAGTAGTGCGTGTGATCGACGGTCGTCACCCAGTCGCGGAAGGCCTCGTTCATGGCGTCCTTGAGGGTTCGCGTCCCGGCTTTGACCGCGATCACCTCGGCCCCGAGCATCCGCATCCGGGACACGTTGAGCGCCTGCCGCCTGGTGTCCTCTTCGCCCATGTAGACCGCGCAGTCGAGGCCGAGCAGGGCGCACGCCGTCGCCGTCGCCACGCCGTGCATGCCGGCGCCCGTCTCGGCGATCACCCTGGTCTTGCCCATCCGCCTGGTCAGCAGCACCTGGCCGAGCACGTTGTTGATCTTGTGAGATCCCGTGTGGGCCAGGTCTTCGCGCTTGAGCAGCACGCGGCAGCCGCCGGCCTGCCGCGCGCCGAACCGCTTCGCCTCGGTCACCAGCGTCGGGCGGGCGGCGTAGTTCTGGAGCAGGTGGCTGAGCTCCGCGGTGAATTCGGGGTCGGTCCGCGCGGCCTCGTACTCCTTGGTGAGCTGCTCAAGTGCCGCCATCAGCGACTCGGGCGCGAATCGCCCGCCGAAGACGCCGAAGTGCCCGGATACGTCGGGAACCGGGAAAATATCGGGTTCTGCTGGTGCCTGGTCCGCGGTTGGGGCGCTGTCCACGCCGGTTACATTACCCGCGTTCGCTGCGCAGCGCCGGATGCGACCCGGCGGTCACCAGGTCGGCGACCGCGGCGCGCGGGTCCTTCTCCGTTACCAGGGACTCCCCCACCAGCACCGCGTCCGCGCCTGCCGCGGCGTAGGCGAGCAGGTCGTGCGGGCCGCGGACGCCCGATTCGGCGATCTTGACGACCCCTTCTGGGATACGGCCGGACAGCCGGGCGAAGATCGACCGGTCCACCTCCAGGGTGGCGAGGTTGCGCGCGTTCACGCCGATCACCGTGGCGCCCGCGTCCACCGCCCGGTCGAGCTCCTCGTCGGCGTGCACCTCGACCAGCGGCAGCAGGCCGATGGACAGCGCGCGCTCCACGAGCGAGACCAGCGCGCTCTGCTCGAGCGCGGCGACGATCAGCAGCACCATGTCCGCGCCGTAGGCGCGCGTTTCCCAGAGCTGGTAGGCGCTGACCACGAAGTCCTTGCGCAGCAGCGGGACCTGCACGGCCCTGCGGACGGCGGCGAGGTCATCCAGCGACCCGCCGAACCGGCGCTGCTCGGTGAGCACGCTGATCACCCGCGCGCCGCCTGCCTCGTACTCGCCCGCCAGCGCGGCCGGGTCGTCGATCGGCGCCATCGCGCCCCGGGACGGGCTTGCGCGCTTTAGCTCAGCGATCACGCTGACCCCGTCCGCCTTGAGCGCCGCGAGCGCGTCGAGCGGGGACGCCGCCCGGCGGGCCATGTCCTTCAGCTGCTCAAGCGAGACGCGCCGCTGCCGTTCGGCGAGATCGGCACGCACGCCATCAAGGATCTCGTCGAGCACACTCACGCGGTTCCGTCGTCTCCTCAAATCGGAAATGTTGCGCCACCGATGCTAGCCCTCGCCGGGAGCCGCGCTTGGCGGCCCCCCTGGAGTTTGCCTTCGCAATGCCTACGCCATACCTTCCCGTTGCCGTCGCTGTCCCGGGTGCGCGGGCCGTGCGGGCGGCCCGTTCGCCGCGGGCGGCGCGTCCACGTCCAGGACGTAGCCGACGCCGTGGATCGTGCGGATCGCCTCCATCCCGAGCTTTGCCCGCAATTGGGCGATGTAGACGTCGATCGCGCGCGGGCTCGGCCGCTTGCCCCGCTCGCTTTCGAGCGCCGCGAGCAGGCGCTGCCTGCTCAGCACCCGTCCGGGCTGCCCGGCCAGCGCGGACATCAGGGCGAATTCGGTTCTGGAGAGGCTGACATCGCGGCCGTTCACGACGATCTCGCGGCGGCTGGCGGCCAGGGTGCCGTGGCCGCCGTCATCGTGGCCGGGCTGGGTGGGCGGGACCGGCTGCAGCAGTTCGCAGACCGCGGCGAGCAGGGAGCGCGGGCTGAACGGCCTGGTGAGCCACCGCCGCGCCGCCGGGGCGGCGTTCAGGCCGTACGGCCTGGTGTCGCCGCCGTGGAGCAGGAAGACCGCGGGGACACCGGGGGCAAGCACCTGCCGGAGGCGGCGCACTTCCAGGCCCGGCATCGTCAGGTCGATCACGAACAGGTCGGCCGAGCGGTCGGCCAGCCCGCGCAGCGTTTGCGCCGGAGTGCACGTCACCAGCGCGCGTATGCGGGCACGCGCGAGGTAGCGGCGCGCCATCTCGGCCACCTCGGGCTCGTGATCGGCCACGAGCACGCTGGGCATCGGTCAGTCCATGCTCAGCGGCTCTCCGGGGGACGCCCCGCGCCCCCGGCGGGTGCCCCGCCTTCGGCGGGAGCCGCCGCCTGCGCGGCGGCCGCCGCCTCGGTGAGGTCCGCGCCGTCCGTGGGGTCCTCGCCGCCGCTGAGCGATTCCCACATCGACGCCGAGTCCCGCGGTCGCGGATGCGCCGCCGCCGGGCCGTCGCCGGACGCCGACG
>JASHPP010000391.1 GCA_030038035.1 Trebonia sp. | reverse complement strand
GCCGCGAGCGCCCGCGCCGCCGCGGCCACCTGCGCGGTCGCCGGCGCCGCGGGGGGAACGGGGATCGGGCCGCTGACCTGGACGGGCGCGCGCTCGCCGAGCAGGTCGAGCGGGAGCTCCAGGTGCACGGGCCGGGGCCGCCCGGTCGCCATCGCGGCGTAGGCCTGGGCCACGGCCAGCGGGATTTCCGCGACGCTGGCGACCCGGTGGCTGTAGGCGACCAGGGCGCCGAGCGCGGCGTGCTGGTCCTTCACCTCGTGCAGGTACCCGTTGCCGCGGCCGGGATGACCCAGCGGCAGCCCGGGTGAGACCAGCAGCATCGGGACCGAGTCGGAGTAGGCCTGCGCGGCGGCCGTCGCCGCGTTAAGCACCGCGGGCCCTGTGGTGGTCAGGCACACCCCCGGCTGGCCGCTGGCGCGCGCCCACCCGTCGGCCGCGAAGCCGGCGCCCTGCTCGTGCCGCGGTGAGACGTGCCGGATGCCAGACCGCGCCAGCGCGGCGTAGACAGGCAGGTTGTGCGTGCCCGGCACGCCGAACACGGTGGCCGCGCCGTGCGCTTCCAGGGCCGCGACGAGGGCCTCGCCACCCGTCAGCTTGTCGGTCACGGCCCCGCCCTCCTCTCAGCCGGCCACTTCTATTGACTTATTGTACAGTTGTGGATGACAGAGTTTCAATGCCTGATGTACAGTTCGCAGCGTATGCATCGACAAACTACTATGCAAAGGTTCAGTAATGGTCTCGCTTCAGGCAACCCTACCCGCCGCCACCGGCGCGGTCGCCGCGCCCCGCTTGCAGCTGATCTGGACCGACCCGGTCAGCGGGCGGCAGGGCTACGCCGTCATCGACCGCCTCGTGCGCGGGGTCGCCAGCGGCGGGCTGCGGATGCGCGACGGGTGCACCCTTGACGAGGTGCGCGGTCTCGCGGCGGGCATGACCCGCAAGGAGGCGCTGCACTACGACCCGGCCAGCCGTTACATCCCGCTTGGCGGCGCGAAGGGCGGCATCGACTGCAGCCCCCACGATCCGCGGGCCCGCGCGATACTCACCCGCTTTGTCGACGGCGTGCGCTTCCTGATCGAGCGGCACTGGACCACCGGAGAGGATCTCGGCCTGCGGCAGGACACGCTGGATGACGTCGTCGCCGAACTCGGGCTTGACAGCTCCATCCAGGCCATCTACCCGTTGCTTGACGACGCGGCCGGGGCGCGCGCGCGGCTGGCCGCCGCCTTCGCGATCGACGTTGACGGGGTGAGCCTGCCCGAGCTGGTCGGCGGGCTCGGCGTGGCAGAGTCCGCGCTGACCGCGCTCGACCACGCCGGGCTGCCGTACCGCTCGGCCCGGGCGGTGGTGCAGGGCTTCGGGTCGATGGGCGGCGCGACCGCCCGTTACCTCGCCCGGGCCGGCGTGTGCGTGGTCGCGCTTGCCGATGCGCACGGCGTTATCGTGAACCCCGCCGGACTCGACGTGGAACGGCTGCTGCTCACCCGCGACCCCCTCGGCGGCATCGACCGCGGCCAGCTCCGCCCCGGCGACACCGAGGCCCCAGGCAGCGCCTGGCTTGACATCGACTGCGAGGTGCTCGTCCCCGCCGCGGTCTCCTACTGCATCGACACGCGCGACCAGGCCAGGGTCAGCGCCCGCTTCGTGGTCGAGGCCGCCAACATGCCCACGCTGCCCGCGGCCGAAGCCGGGCTGTCCGCCCGCGGCGTCCACGTGATCCCCGACTTCGTCGCCAACTCGGCGACCAACGCCTGGTGGTGGTGGACGCTGTTCGGGGACATCGGCGCCGACGCCGCGCAGGCCGAGCGCAAGGTACGCGACTCGATGCGCCGCATCGTCACCGAGATGCTGACCGACGCCGGCCAGCACGGGGTGAGCGTGCGCACCGCCGCCCAAGCCACGGTCGAACGCAAGCTCGCCGCGATCGACGAGCGGTTCGGCCAGCGGGGCTAGCTCTTGAGCGCTTCCTGCAGCTCGCTGGTGATTTCGTCGGTGGTCGCGTCCACAGAGCGCTTCACCACCTTCGCGGCACTGGCGAGCGCCTGGCTGACCGCCTGTTCGATCGTTGGCTCGCCGACCGCGATCAGCCCCGCCTGATCGGCGGTGAGCTGCTGAGCCGCCTCTTTGAGCTCTTTCCTCGGCAATGTCCCGCCGCCCAGTGCCTCGGGAATGACGTGCATGCGCGGGCGGTCCATCCGCTTGACGATGTGCGGCTTGCCGTTTTCCTTGTCGATCACCGCCGCGTCGTACGAGCCGATCACCTCGTCCTTGCGCAGCTGCTCGATCGCGGTCAGCGCCGACAGCGCGGCCTGCACGCTCCCGTAGGATGCGGCGTACATAAGCATCGGCTTCTTCTCTGCCATGAAGTCTCCTGAGTAACAGACACCCCTACGGCCACAGTTCTTACCCCGATCTCAGGGCGGTAACAGTAACGACGCCGCGCGGGCCGCCAGGGGCGGTCCCCGGCATGGCGGCAATTGCCGACCATGGCCGGGAAGATTTTTCGGACAAATCGCGGTCCTGGCCCAAATCGCGCGATCGTAACGGCCTGCTCGCCTCGCTCACGGCATCCACTCGTGAACGATTTGTCATAATCTGCCCGGTTCCCGGTCGCCGCCACGTCCCGGCCGGCGGCGGATGAATGTGGCATCGAGCCGGTCACAGGCGGCTGACTGTCACATTCATCCGGCCGCGTGCTACCAGGGCGGCCCCCGCTGGCGGCAGATCGGCCCGTTACCAGGACGCGACCTTCACGATGTGAGACAGAGCCCAAATCGGCGCTAAATGTCTACTTGATAAAAAATCTCTTCGGGATCATGAGATACCCAAAGAACCGCGTGATGTGCCCGTGAAAGCAGATGAGGGTGATAAGCGCTGTGGCGCCGCCCACATGGCCGCGGCGGCTTGATGATCTTGAAGCTTACCGGCTCTTTACACCAAGGGCGCGGCTCGTGTACGACAGGGGGATTGGTCAACTGCCATCAGGGAGCGGGTGGGTCGGGATGGTTAGCGTGCGCGTGCCTATGTTCCTGCCGAGCAGGAACGGCCTTCAATTCACCAACAGCTGGCCAGCAGAACCGGACTACACCATTAACATCCTTGGCGAGCACGTGACGCTGGGCAATGCGAGCGATGGACTATGCGGCGGCATGGCCTATACGGTCAATGACCTGTACCAGGCCCGCCTGCTGCCGCCGCGGGAAACAGCGAATCCCGCCGAGGGCGCGCCGCTGTTCAACTACATCGTCGCGCGGCTGACGAACAGCTTCGACGAGGCCGACGTGACCCACTACCTGTCGTGGATCCAGATGTCCGACGGCGACTCATTCTTCGGCCATGGCGTCGCCTGGCATGAGATCACCGAGGAATGGCCGATGATCAAGCAGGACATGGATTCCGGGCTGCCCTCCGCCCTCGGCCTGGTCGCCGGCCAGCAGCCGGCATTCCTGGGATTTCTCACCGGGATAGAGAACCTCTCGCAGTGCCATCAGGTCCTGGCCTGGGGATATGACCTGAACGGCACTGACCTGACCCTGCACATATACGACCCGGACTACCTGGGCGACGACAATACGATCAGCCTTAACATCGGCGATCCGACGCAGGCCACCACGCTGACGATGTCCAACAATCCGCCGGGCCATTTCCGCGGGTTCTTCCGCACGCACTACCAGTACCACAACCCGACGACGCCGGTCTCCGGGGCGTTCATCGAGACCGTGGTGACCAGTCCGGGAATTGCCACCGGGGGCCCGATCACCGGCCTGCCGCCCGTGGTGGCGCCGGCGGCCCCGTGACCGCAGGAGTGCCGGGGTCCCGCCAGCCTGTGGAAAACGTGTGCGCAACTGTTTGCACCCATGTTGATATGCCCTGCTTCACGGGGATACAACCGTGCATGCCCCGGCTGAGCCTGTGGATAACCGTCCGCCGCGCCCGCTGTCGCGGCGCGCACGCGCGCTGGCCAGATCGGGTACCCTTACATGGTCGCGATGGCGGAGTAGCTCAGTCAGGCAGAGCAAGCGGCTCATAATCGCTGTGTCGCCGGTTCAAGTCCGGCCTCCGCTACCCAGCAGGCGTTACCCACCACGTACCACATCA
>JASHPP010000390.1 GCA_030038035.1 Trebonia sp. | reverse complement strand
ACCGTGGACGGAAAGGTGGGGCCGCAGACCTGGACGCACCTGATCGTCGAGGTCCAGATCGGGAATAGCGGGCCTGCCGTAGCGGCGGTCCAGCACAACTTGAGGTTCGCCTACGGCTTCACGGCTCTCGCGGTCGACGGCATATTCGGCCCTAAGACGCAGGCGGCCGTCAAGGACTTCCAGGCGAGATTCAAGCTGGGCGTGGATGGCATCGTCGGACCGATCACCTGGAACACCCTGATCGTCCGCGAGTAGCGCGTCCGGCAGCCGGAAATCGCTGGTCTAAGCGGCTGCGCCGGTGCTGAAGATGGGCCAGCCGATCTCAGTCCGCCAGGCGTTTTCTTCCGGTGTGTCGCGTCGGCCCACGAGATAGTACTCGCGGATGGGACCGTCCACCCGCAGGGCATGGCTGGCCACGTAAGTGCCCAGCGCCCCGTAGGCCCGGTCCACATCGGCATGGGAGCCGGCGTGCGTGATGACCGCCAGCTCGGCGGCGGGCACGACGACAGGGGCGACCCGGCCCAGGCGCTGGACCTGGGTTGCGGTGGGCACGAAGATCGTGGCCTCCCCGCGTTCGGCGGAAAACAGCTCGCTGGCGTAGATGCCTCCTGCCGGGCCAGACGCGGAGACGCCGCGGGCATCGAGGGTGGCGTAAAGCTCGCCGAGCGCACCCAGATACCAGGCCAGCAGATCGCCGGTGCTGACGACGCCAGATGGGCGGAGATGAGCCGGTTACGGGCCCGCAGATCCGGAGCTTGCAGGACGGCGTGGATCTGGTTCAGGGGCATGTCCAGATCCCGGAAACGGCGGATCACCTGGGCCGCCGGGATCTGATCGACGGTGTACCGCCGGTACCCGGTGTCCGGGTCGATGTCAGCCGGTTGCAGCAGCCTGATGCGGTGATAGTGGCGCAGTGTCTTGACGCTCAGGTGGGTGGCCCGGGAGAAGTCACCGATGGTCAGGGAGGCGGGCACCCGTCCGGCATGGACCCTCCCTCAAGGGGAGAGTCAAGGCCGGGGACTGCCATTGACCCTCCCGCCGGGGCAGCGGCCACAGTGGATATCGCTGGCCGCACCGGCCAGCCCGAACCGAGGAGAACCCAGCGATGAGCACCGAACTGCCGGCCGTCGTCGCCGAGCACATCGCCGCCGTCAACGCCCTTGACACCGAGCGGATCGTCGCCACGTCACCATGGACGTCCGCGAAGTCATAGCGTCCGCGACAACAAGATCGTCAGCCTGACCGTGATCTTCAACCAGCCATCCCCCTACCACCCCTAGGCGCTGTCGGCTGACCGCGTCACTGCAGTTCGTCGGGTCGGTTGGACTGCAGCCGCTCGTGCCTTGCCTGCAGCCGTTCGTGCTTGGCCTCCAGCCGTTCCCGCTTCTCCTCAAGCCGCGCCTCGAACCGCTCGCGCCTGGCTTCAAGCACCTGCTCGCGCTGGGACTTCCTTGACGGCTTGCGCTTGATCTCGACCCCGCCCATGAGGGCGACGCCGGTGACGATGATCTTCGGCCCGCCGGGCTTGCTCTCCCCGCTCGCGATGTGCTCGAAGGCGCCCATGATGCCGACGCCGGTCACGTGGACCAGGGCGTCCTCCGGGACGGTTATCTCGATGCCGCCCAAGATCGCCACCGCGTGGATGGTCACGGCGTGCTCGGCGAACCGGGCCTCCCGCAGGTCGATCTCCCCGCCGCCCAGGATCGCCACCGCCGAGAATTCCCCCGGCACCACCCAGTCGCCCTTGCGGGAGAAGCCGCCGAGGATCGAGACCGCGTTGTGAGAGGTCGGCTCGCCGCCGAACCGGCCGGTCCGGTCCGGGGCGCCAGCCGGCGCCGGCGCGGGAGCCGGCACGTGGGCGGTCCCCGCGGCAGGCAGGTCCCGGGTGATCGGCTCGAGTTCGGCGTAGGTCTTCGCCGCGTACACGGCATCGAGCCGCTCGTCCAGCTCCTCCATGGTCAGCCGCCCGTCCCCGGCGGCCTCGCGCAATATGTCGGCGACGCGCTCACGGTCGGCATCCGAGGCGCGCAGGTTCCCTGGGTCGGGGACGGCTGGCGGACTACTCATAACCATAGAGCCTAGGCGGGTCCGGCCATGTAGGTACAGTTCCGGCACGGACTCGCCACCCGGCGGCTCGCCAGCCCAGGGAAGCGGTCGTGCGCCGGGGCAGTCGCCACGGTCCGTTCGGGATAAATGAAAGGCTTAGCCGGCGTCGAGCTGTGCCTGGGCGGCGGCGAGCACCCGGACGACCTCGCGGCCGAACCGGACGTCACACGGGTGAGCGCACTGCCCGGCGAGAGCGGCCGCGGCGAGCTCACCGGCCGCGACCCGCAGCGCCGCCACCGGGTCGACCGGCGTGGCGGGCATGATCGAACGCCCGGCCGCACCCCAGACGAACAGGCTGTTCCCCGCGGCGGCCGGCGGCGCGCTCAGCGTCACCGTCGCGGTGCTGCTCGCGCCGCCGGCGTGCCGCAGGACCAGGTGCGCCGCGTCAAGAGCGCCGGGCACGGCGGTGACCGAGGTCACCGGGCCGAGGCAGGCCCACAGCAGGGACACCACGTGCGGGCCGAGGTCCCACAGGCCGCCCTTCTCCCGCCGCCACGGCGTGTTGAACGGATTGCCCGGCTGCAGCGCCGAGCCGAGCCAGACCGCGACCCCGCCCGACCAGCCGGCGCCTGACCAGCCGCCGCGGGCGTGCTCATCGGTGAGCCAGGCGCGGACTTCGGTGTTGAAGCGCAGCGTGAAGAACACCACCGACGCCACCCCGGCCGAGTCGACGGCGGCCACCAGCCTGTCCGCGTCGTCAACCGACAGCGCGACCGGCTTCTCGAGCAGCAGGTGCCTGCCCGCCTGCGCCGCCTGGATGGCGAGGGGCGCCTGCACGTGCGGCGGCACCGCGAACGCGACCGCGTCCACGGCGTCGAGCAGCGCGCCGAAGGACCCGCACGCCATCGCGCCGTGCTCGGCGGCCAGGGACTGCGCCGCGCGGGCATCGCGTGCCCACACCGCGGCGAGCGTGCTTCCCGCAGTCGTGGCGAGCGCGGGCGCGTGCGTGGTCCGAGCCCAGAAACCCGCGCCGGCCAGCCCGAACCGCATCAGACCTCGGCGACCTCGTAGGTCATCAGTGACGAGCCGCCGGACGCGAACTTCGGCACGTCGGCCGCGGTCTCCGCGCCGATCGGCGAGCCAAAGGCCGCCCGCACCGCGTCCTGGGACGCAAAGTCGAGTTC
>JASHPP010000389.1 GCA_030038035.1 Trebonia sp. | reverse complement strand
CGCCCGCTGGAGGACTGGCTGAGCCAGTCGCGCGCCAGCTTCGCCTGACGCCTTTGCTCAGAAGTGGCTGAAGCCCCAGTTCAGGACCCGGGTGGCGACCGGGCCGGTGACGGTGATGTCGTTGCCGGGAGTGCCCAGCGTCACCCCGATCAGGGTCAGGCCGTCCTGGGTCGCCTCGAAGAGCAGGCAGTTGCCGGCCGCCTTGGTGTCGCCGGTCTTGATCCCGCTCGCGCCCGGGTAGACGCCGATCAGCGGGTTGGTGTTCTGCCAGAAGTAGCCGTGGTGGCCGTCGCCGGCCGGGAGTGAGTAGCTGGCCTGGCCGACAATCGAGGCGAACACCGGGTAGCTCATCGCATACCGGGCCAGCGTGATCAGGTTCGCGGGGGTCGACCAGGTGGAGTACTCGGTCGGCCACGGCATGCCGTCGAAGTTCGAGAAGTGCGTGTCGGTCAGGCCGAGCTTGCTGGCTTCCGCGTTCATCTTGGCGATGAACGCGTCGGTCCCTGGACCGTAGGCCTGCGCGAGCGTATAGGCGGCGTCGCAGCCGGACGGCAGCAACAGCGCCGCGAGCAGCTCAAGCGCGGTGAGCCGGTCGCCTACGATCAGGCCCGCCGTGCTTGGCCCGTTCTGGCTGTCCAGGTAGGCGATGACCGACTTGGGCACCGTGATCTCCCGGTTCAGGTCGCCTGCCTGGATCACCACCAGGGCCGTCATGACCTTCACGATGCTGCCGATTGGCCGTTCGGTGTTCAGGCCGATGCTCCACAGGATCTTGCCCGTGGCCGCGTTGGCCAAAGCGGCGCCCTTCACCTTGATGTCGGCCGGGCCGGTCACGACGGCGGGCGCAGCATGCGTGGCCGAGGCGGCCTGCCCAGCCGCGGCGGTCCGCGTTCTCGTAGCGGTCCGCGTTCCTGAAGCGGTCCGCGTGGTCGAGGCGGCCCGCGCGGCAGAGCCGGCCGGAGCGGCAGAGCCTGCCGGAGCGGCAGAGCCGGCCCGGGCGCCCAGCTGGAGCTGGAGGGCCACGGGCGGATGCGTGTCGCTGGCGTGGGCCAGGAAGACGCCGGCGCCCGCTAGCGGCAGGGCCACCATGACGGCAAGCAGAGCCAGGACTGGGTCTCGGGGTGAGGGCATGCGCACATTCGCTAGCCTAAACGCGAAATCAGCAGCGAGTCCGCTCCCTTGCAGGACTGGTCGATCGCGCCATCACGGGATCACGGCGAGCACGCCGCCTGACTCAGGAAACCCGCGGCCACGCCCAACGGATAATCGTCACTTTTTGTAGCATTTAGCTACCCGATGTCGGTACGCTGATCCCCGTCGGCAGCATCAGTGGGGGACTGCGCGATGGACGCATGGGTCGTTCCTGGCTACGTGCACGAGCGGGAGCTCGGGCACGGGGCGTCCGGCCGTGTGGTCGTGGCCGTGCACCGCGACTCCGGCCGTCGGGTGGCGATTAGATACCTCACGCCCCGGCTGTTGGCAAGCGATGGCTTTCGTGTGCGCTTCGGCTACGATGCCGCGATCCTGGAGTTCCTTGACGTCCCGCAGGTAGTCCGGCTGCTGGCCTACGTCGAAGAGCCTGGCGCGGGCGCGGCGATCGTGATGGAGCTGGTCGACGGGGCCTCGCTGCGCGAGATGCTCTCACAGCACGGGGCGATCTCCCCGGAGGCGGCGCTCGCGGTGCTGAAGGGGTCGCTGCTCGGCCTCGGCCCCGCCCATGCACTCGGCGTCGTGCACGGGGACTACAAGCCGGAGAACGTGCTCGTCGACGGCGAGGGGAACACCAAGGTCTCCGACTTCGGCCTGGCGGTCAAGGCGGGCAGGCGCGTCCGGTCGGCAGGCACCCCGCTGTACCTGGCACCGGAACTGTGGGAAGGTGCCGAGCCGAGCGGGGCCAGCGACATCTACGCGGCCACGGCGGTGTTCTTCGAGTGCCTGACCGGCAAGACGCCGTTCTCCGGTTCGCTCGCCGGGCTGCGTAAGCAGCACCTGTTCGCCGTCGTGCCCGTCGACCAGGTCGATGAGCCGCTCCGGGCCCTGGTCGCGCGTGGCATGGCGATGTTTCCGTCGGCCAGGCCGGCCGACGCCGCGGAATTCGCCGCCGAGCTCGAGGAGACGGCGGTGGCCGCCTACGGGCCAGACTGGGAGGCACGCGGTCGCGCCCAGCTGGCGGAGCGCGCCGCCGCGTCGCCGCGGCAGCCGGCCGGCACGAGCGTCGCCGGTGAAACGAGCGGCGCGCCCGCGGTCACCTGGATCGGCTCCCAGGTGACCTGGATCGCCTCCCATAAGAAGGCCGCCGCCGTGGGGATCGCGGCGAGCGTCGCGGTCATGGTCGGGATCGCCACGACCGCGGTCGCCCTCTCGGGTGGCGGTAACCACAGTCCGCGCGCCGCAAGCAGCCCGGCGGGCACTCCGACGCCGCCGGTCATCACGGTGAACGCGAACTTCCAGGCGGTCGCCAACACGGTACCGCCGGTGGCGGTTTCGTCCTGCCGCACGCCCACGACGTTCACGTACAGCTCCGACATCACCGCGTCGGCGGCCGGGGTGGTGTCCTATCGGTGGGTTTACTCGTCAGGTCAGAAGAGCGCGGTGCGGGCGCTTCGGTTCGCCGCGGCGGGGACCCAGCAGGTGCCGGGCGGGGTCGTGCGGGCCAAGGGCGCCGGCACCGGCTGGGCGGAGCTCCAGATCGTGGCACCCGCGGCGTCATATTCGAACAAGGCGAGCTACCGGCTGCTGTGCAGGAAGCCGGGCAGCCGGCCTGGCCAGGTCACGGCGGTGGCTGCGGTGACGCCGGCAACGGGTACGGTCACGTGCGGGGCGGCGCCGCCCGACTTCACCTTCACCGGCACGATCACCACCTCGAAGGCCGGGCGGGTCAGCTACTACTGGGCGCTTTCCGGCGGAGCGGCGTCAGCGCCGGCGACCCTGACGTTCGGGGCGCCCGGTACCCAGGCAGTGCAGCCGTTCACCGTGACGCCGCCAGGCGACACCGCCACTGGCGCGGCCGAGCTCGTGGTGACCAGCCCGGTCCCGGCCGTCTCCAACACGGCCGCGTACACGCTGACGTGCGTAACGAGCGGCGGCAGCAAGTATCCCGCGCTGGCGATCACCACGTCCGCGCTGCCTGGCGGCACCGAGGGCAAGGCCTATTCGGCGACGGTGTCCGCGACCGGCGGCGACGGCGCCTACACCTGGTCCGCGGCCGGCCTGCCGGACGGCCTCGGCATCAACGCGGGCACGGGCACCATCAGCGGCACCCCCGCAGGCGCGGGCACGTCCGAGGTCACGGTGACCGCCACGGACGCGGAGCGCCCGACAGCGCAGCAGGCAGCGCGGACGTTCCGCCTCACCGTCAGCAACTTGGTTTATCCGACATTGACGATCACCACGACCGCGCTGGCTGGCGGCACCGTCGGGGCCGCCTACACAGCGGCCATGGCCGCGACCGGTGGCCACGGCCGCTACACCTGGTCCGCGGCCGGCCTGCCGGACGGCCTCGGCATCAACGCGGGCACGGGCACGATCAGCGGCACCCCCACAGCCGGCGGTACCTCCGACGTCACGGTGACCGTCAGGGACGCCGAAACCCCGACACCGCAGACGGCGACCGCGGGCCTCACGCTCACCGTGGCCTACCCGGCACTTGCCATCAGCACGGCGGCGCTGCCTGACGGCACCGACGGGGCCGCCTATACGACGACCGTGGCCGCGACCGGCGGCGACGGCACCTACACCTGGGCCGCGACCGGACTGCCGGACGGCCTTGCCATCGACGCCACCACGGGCACGATCAGCGGCACCCTGGATGCGGGCGATGACGCGGACTCCCCCTACACCGTCGAGGTGACCGTCACTGACGCCGAGACCCCGACACCGCAGACGGCGACGGCGGCCCTCACGCTCACCGTGGCCTACCCGGCACTTGCCATCAGCACGGCGGCGCTGCCTGACGGCACCGACGGGGCCGCCTATACGACGACCGTGGCCGCGACCGGCGGCGACGGCACCTACACCTGGGCCGCGACCGGACTGCCGGCGGGCCTTGCGATCGACGCCACCACGGGCACCATCAGCGGCACCCCCACAGCCGGCGGCACCTTCGACGTCACGGTGACCGTCACGGACGCCGAGACCCCGACACCGGAGACGGCGACGGCGGCCCTCACCCTCACCGTGGCCTACCCGGCACTTGCGATCACCACGACAGCGCTGGCCGACGCGGAGGTCGGCGTGGCGTACACGGCGACCCTGGCGGCGACCGGTGGCAACGGCACCTACGCCTGGACCGCGACCGGACTGCCGGACGGCCTTGCGATCGACGGCACCACGGGTGTGATCAGCGGCACCCCGGATGCGGGCGATGACGCTGACTCCCCGTACACCATCGAGGTGACAGTGACAGACACAGAGACGCCGACCCCGCAGACGGTTACGGAGGCGATCACCCTTATCGTCGATCCTGCGAGCTGAGAGCCTGAGCCATCCCGGCGCTCCGCGACCCCGCGCCCTGACAGGCGTGCGCGCATCGGCACTCTCCTTACCCTGGCCTGATCGCGGCGCCGCGCAACTGGGGAAGCACCTCGTGAGCGAAGAGCTCGTTGCTGTAGGTCACGTACGCGCCCACCCGCAGCGTAGCCGGGTCCAGGCCGGCCGCGATCCGGGCCTGGCGGGCCGCCTCGATCCCCCAGGCGATCCGCTCGGGATCGGCTCCCACCGTCAGCATGACGCGGTCGGCGGCGACCGCGGCCGCGGCGATGGTGGCCGGACCGGTCGCGGCCAGCTCGACCGGCACCGGTGGCACCGCGCGGTCGGCGATCCACCCGATCCGGCTGGCCCGCCCGTCGACCGTGACCGTCTCGCCGCGCAGGAACCCCCGGACCTGGCTGACGAACTCCCGCAGCCGGGCTGTGGAAGGCCTGGCCAGACCCAGCTGGGCCAGCGAGGAGTCGCCTCGTCCGACACCGAGAACCGCCCGCCCGCGCGACTCCAGCTGCAGGCTGGCGATCGCGGCGGCGGTCACCGCCGGATGCCGGGTCAGCGGGTTGACCACCCCGGTGCCCAGCCCGAGTCGATGAGTTGCCCGGGCCAGCACGCCGAGCTCGACGAACACGTCACCGACCAGGTTCTGGCTGTCGGCAAGCAGCAGGCCGTCGAAGCCCAGCCGCTCGGCCTGCGCCGCTGTCGCCTCGCAGCCGCCCGGCACGGGCCGCGACCCTAGGGCAGGAAGACGATCCGGCCGGTGGTGGCGCCCGCCGCGAGCCGTCGCAGCCCGTCCGGGACGTCGTCGAGCGTCAGCCGCTCGCTGATCAGCGGCCGAATCACCCCGGCCGCGGCGAGCCTGCTCAGCTCGGCGTGGCAGTCACGGACCGCACTCGGGTCCCGTTGCTGGTACAGGCCCCAGTGCAGGCCGAGGATCGAGTAGTTCTTCACCAGCGCGTGGTTCAGCGCGGCCGCCGGGATGTCCCCGCTCGCGAAGCCGACGACCAGGATCCGGCCCTCGAACGCGATGCACCTGGTGGACCGCAGGAACGCCTCGCCGCCGACTGGGTCGTAGACGACGTCGGCGCCGCGCCCGCCGGTGACGTCCTTGACGACCGCAACGAAGTCCTCGCTGTGCCGGTCAACGACAACGTCCGCTCCGAGCTCCCGCACCACCGAGGCCTTCCGCGGGCCACCAGCCACGCCGATGACGCGGGCCCCCGCCGCCTTGCCGAGCTGGACGGCCCCGCTGCCCACGCCGCCTGCCGCCGCGTGCACGAGCAGCGTCTCGCCGGCCGCCAGCCGCGCCCTCCGGTGCAGCCCGAACCACCCGGTCTGGTACGTGACATGGAACGGCGCCGCCTCGGCGTCGTCCAGTCCCGCGGGCGCGGGCATCGCGGTCGCCGCGTCCATGACCGCGTACTCCGCGAAGGCGCCATGCGGCAGCACGGTCGCGCCGATCACCCGGTCCCCTGGGGAGAAGCCGCCCACGTCCGCACCGGTCTTGGCGACCTCGCCGCACAGCTCGACGCCCGGGCAGAACGGCAGCGGCGGGCGGACCTGGTAGGTGCCGCGGCACAGCAGCGCGTCGGGGAAGTTCGCCGCGGCCGCGAGCACCCGCACCAGGAGCTGGCCGGGACCGGGGACCGGCCGCGCCACCTCGGCCAGTTCGAGCACGTCCTGCGGCTCGCCGTACCGGCTCACGTGCCAGGCTTTCACGCTGTCTCCTCCTCCTCGATCCGTCGTTGCAGCCGTGACATCCCGCGCAGCCACCTGTCGGTGTCGGCGGCGCGCAGCGTGTAGTAGTCCCGGACTTCGGGGTGCGGCAGGACGAGGAATCTGCGCTCGGTCATCGCGTCCCACAGCGCGCCGGCGACCTGCTCGGGTTCGATAGCGGTGTCAAGCAGCAGGACCTCGCCTGGCCGCCCAGCATCGGCGAGCATCTGGGTGCGCACCCCCTGCGGGCAGATGCAGTGCACGGTCAGGCCGCGATGTGCGTACGTCGCGGCGAGCCATTCCGCGAACCCCACCGCGGCGTGCTTGGTCACCGAGTACGGCGCCGAGCCGAGCATCGTCAGCAGCCCGGCCGCCGACGCGGTGATGACAAAGGTCCCCTGCCCGCGCGCCAGCCAGCCAGGGAGCAGCGCCCGCGCCGCGCGGACGTGCGCAAGCGTGTTGACCTCCCACGCGCGCTGCCACACGTCGTCTGGGGTATCCGGTCCGCTCCCGGCGCCGGTCCCCGCGTTCGAACAGTAGATGTCGATCTCGCCGAGGTGGCCGCGGGCGGCGGCGAGGAGTTCCCGCACGCCGTGGTCCGTCCCTGTGTCACCGGGGACCGCGAAGCCGCCGATCTCGGCGGCGACCGCCGCGGCAGCCCCGGGATCCAGGTCGTTCACCACCACCTGGGCGTCCCCGGCCGCCAGCCTGCGCGCGATCGCCCGCCCGATCCCGCCACCGCCGCCGGTGACGACGGCGCCGGCTCCGCTCACGACCGTCATGTTCCGAACCATAGCCCCGTTCACCCCGGATGGCTCGGCGGGACGTCGCGGGCGGGCCGGGTGATGTGATGGATGCCGTACACGGCTTAAGTTCCTGGCATTGCTGTCAATAAGATCAGGCGGGCGGACCGAAAGACGACGCGAACGAAGGTGTCCTGATGATCATCGAACGACATGAAGACGTGACGCCCGCCGTGCTGGCGGTCATGCAGCAGACGACCGACCCGCGCCTGCGGGAGATCATGACGTCGCTGGTCTCGCACCTGCACGCGTTCGTCCGCGAGGTACGGCTCACCGAGGAGGAGTTCCAGTCGGCTGCCGCCATCCTCAACGAGATCGGCCAGGCAACAACCGACACCCACAACGAAATGGTGCTGATGTCCGGCTCGCTGGGGGTGTCCACGCTCGTCTGCCTGCTGAACAACGGCGACATGGGCGCCACAGAGACGCAGCAGAACCTGCTTGGACCGTTCTGGAGGATGAACTCCCCGCGGGTGGACAACGGCGGCTCGATCGTCCGCTCGGCGACGCCCGGGCCGGCGCTGTTCGTCGACGCTCGGGTCCAGGACCGCGCCGGCAATCCCGTCGCCGGGGCCGAAGTGGACGTGTGGCACTCCTCGCCGGTCGGGCTGTACGAGCATCAGGACGCCGGACAGGCGCCGATGAACCTGCGCGGCAAGTTCGTTACCGACGACGCGGGGCGCTTCTGGTTCCGGACGGTGAAGATGGCCGGCTATCCCATTCCCACCGACGCGGTCGTGGGCCGGCTGCTCAAGGCACAGCACCGCCACCCGTTCCGGCCGGCGCACCTGCACGTGCTGATCTTCAAGGAGGGCTACAAGACGCTGATCTCGCAGGTGTACGCGCCCGACGACCCGCACATCGACACCGATGTCCAGTTCGGCGTCACCCGCGCCCTGATCGGCGACTTCCGGCGTCACGACGAGCCGCACCCCGCCGATTCCAGCGTCGAAGCCCCCTGGTACTCATTCGACTACACGTTCACGCTCGAGCCGGGCACGGCCAGGCTCCCGCGGCCACCCATCAAGTAGCGGCAGGCGACCTGCCGTATTGGCGGCCGTTCCCCGCCGGTCTAGGCTCGCACTATGAGTCTCGCTAACCAGACCACGGTGCCGATCAGGCACACGGACCGTTTCTTCATCGGCGGGGAGTGGGTGTCGCCGTCGTCCGACGCCACGATCAAGGTCATCGACCCGGGGACGGAAGAGCTGTACTTCACCGTCGCCGAGGCGCAGGCCGCCGACATCGCGCGTGCCGTGTCGGCGGCACGGGAGGCGTTCGACAGCGGCCCGTGGCCGCGGCTGACGCACGTGGAGCGGGCCGAGTACCTGCGTGCGCTCGCGGCCGAGGTCAGGAAGCGGTCGGAAGAGGTCGGCCAGATCTGGCCGCGCGAGGCCGGCGTCCTGTACTCCGCGGCACGCTTCGGCGCGTTCGGGGGTGCGGCCAGCTTCGACTACTACGCCGACCTGGCGGCGACCTTCCCGTGGGAGGAGCCGGCCAAGCCGGCGCGCGGCGGGTTCGGCCTCCTGGTCCGCGAGCCCGTCGGCGTCACGGGCGCGATCATCCCGTGGAACGCGCCGATGCCGCAGATCGGCATGAAGCTGGCGCCCGCGCTGAT
>JASHPP010000043.1 GCA_030038035.1 Trebonia sp. | reverse complement strand
ACAGATGTTGCTGATGTGACGTAAGGGGTGGACGCCCGCATGGCTGTGGCGGGACGTCGCGCCGGATTCCGGCGGGTCACCGGGCAACCGTAGCCACGCACTCCACATGATGGGTCATCGGGAACGCGTCGAACGCGCGCAGCCCCGCCAGCGTCCAGCCCCGCTCGAGCAGCAGCCCGAGGTCGCGGGCCAGCGTGGCGGGGTCGCAGGACACGTACCCGAAGCGCTCGGCCCGGCTCTGGCCGGACAGGTAGCCGACGACCGCGCGGGCCAGCCCGGCCCGCGGCGGGTCCGCCACGACGAGCCGGGCCGTCGCAAGCCCCCCGCGGCGCAGCACCTGCGCCACGTCGCCGCGATGCACCCGCGCCCACGGCCAGTCCCGCAGGTTCCGTCGCGCGTCCCGCACCGCCCCGGCGTCGGACTCGATCCCGATCACGGCACCGTCGGGGCCGACCGCTGGCGCGATCGCCCCGGCGAACAGCCCGGCGCCGCAGTACAGGTCAAGCACGGCGTCCCCGGGCTTCGGCTCCAGCGCGGCGAGAACCACGGCGGTGAGCGTGTCCGCCGCCGCGGGGTGCGCCTGCCAGAAGGTCCCCGCGCCGACCCGCCAGTCCCGGCCGACCGCGCGCTGGCGGATATAGGCTCCCCCGCGGACAGGGGTCAGCCCATGCCGTGACCGGCTGAGCACCGCGTCCGCCGGTACGGCCGCCACCCCCGGCTCTTCCGCATACACCGAACGATCCCGGCCGTCTCCCCCGTGCCCCGCACGCTCCCCGCCGTTCCCCGCGCCCTCCCCGCCTTCCGCGTCGCCGCGGCGGCCGCCAGTTCCCTGATGGCCGGCCGGGGTGAGGATCACCGTCCGCTCGGCGTGCCCGCCGCGCTCGCCCGCGCTCCCCACGACCGCCTCCACGCTTGCGACGCCCGGCCAGCGCCGGCGCGGGATGCCCAGGCCCCTGATGCCGGGATGCGCGATGAGGCAGTCGCCGATGTCGACCACCTCGTGCGACCGGTGAGCGCGCAGCCCGGCGACGCCGTCGGCGCGGACCGCGAACTGGACGCGGGTACGCCAGCCCAGCCCGCCGCCGGTCCCGTCGGCTGACCGGGCGCTGGCCTCGTCGCCGGGCATCGGCTCGACGGTGACCTCGCGGTCGATGCCGGCGAGGCGCCGCAGGTGCTGCCCGATCACGGCTGCCTTGAGCGCACGCTGCGCGGGCAGCGCGGCATGCTGCCAGTCGCAGCCGCCGCAGCCGCCGGCATGCGCGTACGGGCACGGCGCCGGCACCCGGTCCGGCGACGGCAGGAGGATCTCGACCGCGTCCGCGCGCGCGAACCGGGATGTCACCTCCGTAACCTGCGCAACAACCCGCTCGCCGGGCAACGCGTGCCGGACGAAGACCACGGGAAGGCCGGACGGCCTGGCAACGCACCAGCCACCCTGCGCGACGTCACCGACCTCGACTTCGACGGCCTCGCCTACCTGAAAGCCCACTGGGCAACGCCTCCTCATTCCCTGTTTCCGGGGTCGCATTCTCCCATGTGAGGGCATACCTTTGGCGAGGTGCCCGGTTCGGGGCGCTGGCCAGGGCATGACACACCGCGAAGGGACGGGTCGTGCATATCGTGATCATGGGCTGCGGCCGGGTCGGCTCGACGCTAGCCCACATCCTCGAGGACCGGGGAAACACGGTCGCGGTGATCGACCGCGATCCGGAGGCCTTCCGCAGGCTCCGCCCTGCGTTCAAGGGCGACCGGGTGACGGGTATCGGCTTCGACCGCGACGTGCTGACCAGGGCGGGGATCGAGCGCGCGGACGGCTTCGCCGCCGTGAGCAGCGGCGACAATTCCAACATCATCGCCGCGCGGGTCGCCCGCGAGACGTTCGGCGTCCGCCAGGTGGCGGCGCGGATCTACGACCCGCGGCGGGCCGAAGTCTACGAGCGGCTCGGCATCCCCACGGTCGCGACCGTGCGGTGGACGGCCGACCAGATGCTCCGCAAGCTGATGCCTGAAGGCGCGGAACCGCTGTGGCGCGACGCCACCGGCAAGGTCGTCCTCAGCCAGGTGAGCGTGTCCCCCGCGTGGATCGGGGAACCGGTCAAGTCCGTTGAGGCGTCGGCAGGCACGCGCGTCGCCTACATCGACCGGCTCGGCGAGGCGATCGTGCCGCAGCCGGGAACGGTGCTCCAGCAGGGTGACGTCGTGCACGTCATCGCGAAGGAGAGCGAGCTTGACCGGATCGCGATCGCGTTCGCCACGCGCGAAGGAGGCGGTCACTGATGCGGGTCGCGATTGCCGGGGCCGGGGCGGTGGGCAGGTCCATCGCCCGCGAACTGCTCGAGAACGGCCACGAGGTGCTGCTCATCGACCAGAAGCCGAGCGCGATCAAGGTGGACAGCGTGCCGCGTGCCGAATGGCTGCTGGCCGACGCGTGCGAGATCAGCTCGCTTGACGACGCGGCGCTTGACCGCTGCAACGTGGTCGTCGCCGCCACAGGCGACGACAAGGTGAACCTCGTGGTGGCGCTGCTTGCCAAGACGGAGTACGGCGTCCCGCGGGTCGTGGCGCGGGTCAACCACCCGGGCAACGAGTGGCTGTACAACGAGTCGTGGGGTGTCGACGTCGCCGTCTCGACCCCGAGGCTGCTGTCGGCGCTGGTCGAGGAGGCGGTCAGCGTGGGCGACCTGGTCCGGCTGATGACGTTCGGGCACAGCGAGGCCAGCCTCGTGGAGCTGACGATGCCCGCGGACGCGCCGCTGGCCGGCAAGCAGGTCGGGTCGATCGAGTGGCCCGCCGACGCCGCGCTCGTCGCGATCCTGCGCGAGGGCCGGGTGCTCGTCCCGCAGCCAGAAGACCCGCTGCAGCCCGGCGACGAGCTGTTCTTCGTCACGACCGAAGACGTCGAAGGCGACCTGGAACGCCTCTTCTCCGTGGACTAGCCGACCGGGCGTCAGCGCGTTTCCGTGAATTCCGGGCCGCGCTCGAACGGGTTGGGCGGCGTGGCGAACCGGTTGTCCTGCCCGCCGCGGGCCTGCTCTTCGGCAAGCGCCTGGGCCGCCTCGGGCGGCAGCCGCAGCTCGAGCAGGTCCCGCGGCGGCACCGGGTGCTCACCGCGGACCACGACGACCTGGCGCATCAGCTCCTCGAGCGGGGCCGCCGCCCGCGGGTCGTCCGCCGCGGCGCCGGTGAACAGGCCGCGCAGGAACCACCGCGGGCCGTCCACGCCGGTGAACCTGACGGGCCGCATGCCGGACTGCGGCTGACCCTGCTCGACGGGAACCCGGCCGACCACCTCGATGCCGAACGGCCCGGGGCGCTCGGCGCTCGTGCCGCCCGCGGCGTTGATCTCGCCCGCGATTTCGGCGCGGACGTCCTCCCACAGCGAGCCCCGCTTGGGCGCGGCGAACGCCTGCAGCTGCAGCTCGCTCGTCGCTTGCCGCACGGTCACCCAGGCGCCGTGCTGATCCGCGAACACCAGCTGGATGTCCAGGCCGGGGAGCACAGGGACCCGCAGGCTGCCGAGGTCGACGCGCTGCGTGTCGGGGTGCGGCTCAGCCGCGTCCCACGGGCCGGCCGCCCGCGGCGCGAGGCCGCCCGTGCCGTCCTCGTCGCCCGCGACCTCCTCGCCGAACTCTGCCGTCAGGTCCGCCGGGGCGGCCACGTCGCGGTCACCAGCGCTACGTCGCCGACCGAACACTGCGCATCCCTCCCTCATTCCGCGGCGGCCGCGTCGGCGGGCGCCGGGCCCGCGAGACCGCCGGTCGAGCCGAAACCACCCTCGCCCCTGGCGGACCCGGGCAGGGCCGCCACCTCGCGGAACGTCGCGTACTCTACCCGCTGCACCACGAGCTGGGCGATCCGGTCCCCGCGCCGGAAAGAGACCTGGCGGGCCGGATCGGTGTTCAGCAAGATCACCTTTATCTCGCCACGGTATCCCGCGTCGATCGTGCCCGGCGCGTTGACCAGCGTGACGCCGTGCGTGGCCGCGAGGCCGGACCGCGGGTGCACGAACGCCGCATACCCGGCGGGCAGCGCGATCGCGATCCCGGTCCGTACCGTGGCGCGCTCGCCGGGCGCCAGATCGACGTCTTCGGCGGCGGCCAGGTCCGCGCCCGCGTCCCCCGGCCTGGCGTACCCAGGCAGCGGCACGCCAGGATCCAGGCGCGTGACCAGGACGTCGACTCCGGTCTCGACATGCCGCCCGGCCGCGCCTGCCATGTCCGCGGAAGTCGCGGAAAGGCTCATCGTCTGCGCCTTTCGCTCGTGCTCGTCAGCTTGCCCAGACGCCGTGTGCCGTCCACCCGAAGGCTACGCGAGACTGCGGCACTATGCGCCCTCGTCGCGCAGCGCGTGCACCGCGCGCGTCACCGCCGCGGTGATCGGCACCGCCACCACGGCGCCGGCGATGCCGGCCACCACGCCACCGACCGCGAGCACCAGGATGACGGCGAGCGGATGCAGGCGCACCATCTTTCCAACGACCTGCGGCTGCAGAAGGTGCCCTTCCAGCTGGCTCATCACGATCAGGATGCCGAGCAGGATGAGCGCGAAGACCCAGCCCTTGGTGGCGAGCACCACCAGGATCGCCAGCCCGCCCGCCGCGAGCACGCCGACCAGCGGGACGAAAGCCGCGAGGAACATGAACAGCGCCAGCGGCGCGACCAGCGGCGCGTTCATGATCGACAGCGTGATCCCGAGCACGGTGGCGTGGATCGCGGCCACCGCGACGGTGCCGCGGACGTAGTACACGACGGCCTGCCAGGCCGCGCGCCCGGCCCGGTCGGCCCGCGCCTTGCGCTCCGGCGCCAGCCTGCTCGTCAGCCACGCCCAGATCCGGTCGCCGTCCTTGATCAGGAAGAACGAGACGAAGAACGTGAGCACGACGCCGGCCAAGACCTCGACCACGATGCGCGCGCCGGTCACCGCGGTCCCCTCCACCAGCGACTTGTGCTGGCTGAGGTACTTCACCACGCTGTCGGACAGCTTCTGCAGGTTGCCGGTGTGCAGGTGGAACGGCGGCCCGGCCAGCCAGGCCTGGACCTGGGTGATCGTGTGCTTCACCTGGCTGACCAGGTTCGGGTACTCGGCCTGGACCCGGGCGGTCACCAGCCAGACGGCGCCGGCGAGCAGGACGATGGCCGCCAGCATCGTGCACCAGGTCGCCGCCAGCGGCGCCAGCCCAGCGCGGCGCAGCCGGGCGGCCAGCGGCTGGAGCAGGGCGGCGAGCAGGATCGCGGCCGCGCATGGCACGACGACGAGGTAAAGCAGCGCGGCGAGCCAGGCCGCGATGTAGACCACGACGGCGAGCAGCAGCAGCCGCCAGGACCAGGCGGCCGCCGTCTGCAGCCAGCGCGGGACCTCGACGCGCGGCGCACCGGCCGACGGCGCGCTGCCCGGCGGCAGCGCGTCGCCCGGTGCCCCGTCGCCCGGTACCGCGCCGTTCGCGGCGGGCTCGCCCGTTGCCCGGGCACCGGCCACGCCGTTCGCCACCCGCCTAGCCGCCCGGCCGATCATGACTCCATCTAACCAACTACCGTGTAGTGCATGCGTTCCTACCGCGAGCACCTGCGGGTGCCCGTTAGCTACTGGCTGCTCGCCGTTCCATCGATAGTTATCCTCGGTGCCGAGCTTTATGCCGGCTTCGGCGGCTTTATCCCGCCGCTGATCTACGCCGTGTTCACCGCCGTCGTGGCAGGCTTCCTGCTGAGCTGGGGCGGGACGAGCATCGAGGTGGCGAACGGGACGCTGCGGGCCGGGCACGCCACGCTGCTGCTGCGCCAGGTCGGCGACGTGGTGCCGCTTGATGAGAAGCAGGCCACGCTGCTGCGCGGCCCGCGGGCGGACCCCGCGGCCCACCTGATGCTGCGGCCCTACCTGAAGCGCGCCGTCTACATCGCGCTCGCGGACCCGGCGGGCGGGGTGCCGTACTGGCTGGTCGCGACCAGGCGTCCGGCCGAACTCGCGAGCGCGATCGAGCGCAGCCGGCAGACCGTGGGATGATGGCGCACACGGCCGGGGATGAGCCGTCGGGGACGAGGAGGTATCAATGAGCAAGAAGCGCAGCGACTCCAATGGAAAGATGGTCGCTGCCCTGGCGACGACCGGCGCCGTCTACGTCGCGAGGAAGGTGATAGCGGTCGTCTGGACCCGCGTCACGGGCAAGCAGCCGCCGACCGACGCGTCGGACCCGTCCGTCAGCGTCGCTGAGGCGCTGATCTGGGCCGCCGTCGCCGGCGTGACGATCGAGGCGGCGCGTGTTTTCGTGACCCGCGCGACCGTCCGGCGACCGGCGCTTGACGAGGGACAGGCGGAGTCGAGCTGACTGGTCACGCCGGTCACCGTCCCCGCGGGCGCCCCGCCCGCGGGGACCAGGTCATCAGGCTGCGCACTCGCGGCAGACAAGCTGACCGTTCCTGTCTTCGGCAAGCTGGCTGCGGTGGTGCACAAGGAAGCAACGCGAACAGGTGAACTCGTCAGCCTGCCGTGGGATCACCCGGAACGACAGCTCCTCGTTCGACAGGTCCGCGCCGGGCAACTCAAGGGACTCGGCGACGTCGTCCGGGTCAAGGTCGATCGTGCTCGACGACTTGTCCATCCGGCGGGCCTGAAGCTCCTGGAGGCTGTCCTCAGTCAGGTCGTCGTCGGTCTTGCGCGGGCTGTCATAGTCGGTAGCCATTGTGATGACCCATCCCCCTCCGTAGGCGGTGCTGTGGTGCGGTCGCTGCGCGGATGTAACGCTCAGGAAGCCCTACTTGTGCCCGATTCCGGCGGGGAATTCTGCCACGTTCGGGACCGGCTCGCACGCAGCGGGCGCTCCGGCGCGAACGTGTCCCGCCAGGATCGTCTGGCCGCTTGTAAACCGCACATACCGCCCATCTATTCCATGCGGGAAAACTCCCCGTCACCGGATCGCCGGCTAACGCGTCGCGCTCGGCGTGCAGCCCGGCCAGGACCGCGGCCAGGGCGTCGAACAGCTCAGGACCGGCGGCGATCGTCATCGAGGTGCTCGCGGGCGCGCCCCTGAGCCCGCCGACGACCGCCCCGGCCTCTGCCGCGATCAGCCCCCCGGCCGCGTAGTCCCAGTAGTTCAGGCCTCGCTCATAGTAGCCGTCCACCCGCCCGGCGGCCACCGAGCACAGGTCCACGGCGGCGACCCCGGCGCGCCGGATGTCGCGCACCTGGGGCAGCAGCGCGGCCACGACCTCCCCCTGTACTTTGCGCCGCGCCGCCACGTAGCCGAACCCGGTCGCCACCAGCGCCTGCGCCAGCGGCACCCCGGTCCGGCAGCGCAGCCGAACCCGGACCGCCGCCGCGTCCCGGTCGCCAGCGCCGTCACCGCCCGCCTGCACCCAGGATCCGCCCCCCAGCGTCGCGCCGAACAGCTCGCCGCGCACGGGCACGTTGACGACGCCCGCCACGATCACCCCGGACACTTCGGCGGCGATCGACACCGCCCAGTCCGGCAGCCCGTACAGGTAGTTGACGGTGCCGTCGAGCGGGTCGATCACCCACCGCACCGGCGCGTCACCGGTCTGCCCGCCCTCCTCCCCCAGGATCGCGTCGCCGGGCCGGGCCGCGCCGATGCGCGCGCGGATCAGCTCCTCCGCCTGGCGGTCCATCTCGGTCACCACGTCGGTGGGGCTGGATTTGGTCGCGGCGACCGACACGCCGCCGCCCGGGGCAGAAAGCAGCCGCCCGGCCGCCCGCGCCGCGTCCATGGCGACGGCGAGCAGTTCGGCGCTGCCTGGGGCGGGCATGGTCACGCCGGCGCCTGCAACACCCGGGGCGGGCGGGATGGCGGGGTGTACCGGCAGCAGTCGGCCGGGCACTCCCCGGGCGCGGCACCCAGCGTCCCGAGCGCGACCGGCTCCGCGCCGGTCATTCGCTCCTGGACCAGTTCGGCCACCATCCGCGCGAACCGGGGCGACGACCAGGGGGCGGCGGCCCTGACGAAAGCCAGGCCGAGCGAGGCCGCCGTCTCGGCCGCCTCGATGCCGAGGTCGTGCACGACCTCCATGTGGTCGCTCACGAACCCGACAGGGATGGCCACGACCGCGGGGATGCCGCACTTCGCCAGCGTCCGCACGTGCTCGCAGATGTCCGGCTCGAGCCAGGGCACGGCGGGCGGGCCGCTGCGGCTCTGGTAGACGAGGTCGTGGGCAAGGCAGCCGCCACCCGTGCGTTCTGAGATAAGATTCGCGGCTTCGGACAGCTCAGCGGCGTACCTGCCCCCGGCCACCGCGGGACGGGCGGTGCCGGCGCAGACGCTGCCGCTGGCGGCGGCCATGCCGACAGGAACGCTGTGCGCGGTGAACACCAGGCGCGCGCCAGCGGCGAGCCCGGCGGGCAGCGTGCGCAGCGCCGCCTCGGCATTGTCCGCGAACGGCTCGATGAATCCCGGATGGTTGAAGTAGGGGCGGATCTTGTCGATGCGGGGAGCGCGCGGGCCGACTGCCGCGACCGCCCTGTCGATGTCGTCGAGGTACTGCCTGCACGCCGAGTAGGAACTGTACGCCGAGGTCACGAACGCGATCACGCGCCGGGCGCCGTCGTCGGCCAGCTGCCGCACGGTGTCCTCGAGCAACGGGTGCCAGTTGCGGTTTCCCCAGTACAACGGCAGGTCAATGGCGGCGGCGGCGAAGGCGTCGCCGATCGCGGCGAGCAGCTGGCGGCACTGGGCGTTGATCGGGCTGACCCCGCCGGCCGCGTAGTAGTGCTCGGCCACCGCGGCCAGCCGCTCCGCCGGCACCCCGCGGCCCCGTGTGACGTTCGCAAGGAACGGCAGCACGTCGTCGGGCCCCTCCGGGCCGCCGAACGACAGCAGCAGGAACGCGTCGTAGACGGGCATGCCCCTATCCAACCAGGCACGCGGCACGGTCCGGTACGCGGCCGGCGCACCCGGGGGCGGCGGCGCGGAAGCCGTTCGCTACCGCCCGATATCATGGCGTTACATGAGGTCACGCACGCGATGACGGGTGCTGGCCAGGCGGGTACTCGGGAGCGCTACGGCCTGCGCGGGTTGCTTGCGCCCTACGCCGAGATCGTCCATGTCCGCGGTGCGTGGCGGTTCTCAGCCGCGGCGTTCATCGGGCGGATGCCGATGGCCATGTACGGCCTGGGTGCCGTGCTGCTCATCGCCGAGGTGACCGGCCGGTTCGCGCTGGCGGGGAGCGTGTCCGCGGCGGGCTCACTCGGCGCGGCGGCCTGCTCGCCGCGGGTCGCCCGGCTCGCCGACACGCACGGCCAGCGCCGGGTCCTGCTGCCGCTGGTGGCCGGCTTCGCGGCGAGCGTGGCAGGGCTTGTCGCCGCGGTGCAGCTGGACGCTTCGGACTGGGCGCTGTTCCTGGCGGGGATCGCCGGCGGCGCCACCATGCCCGCGCTCGGCCCGATGGTACGCGCCCGGTGGAGCGCGCTGCTTTCCGACTCGCAGCGGCTGCACACGGCGTTCTCCCTGGAGTCGGCGGCCGACGAGCTGTGCTTCATGGTCGGGCCGGCGATTGTGACCGTGCTCGCCGCCGAACTGCACCCCGCCGCGGGCGTGGCGGTCGCGGTGCTGTCGTGCCTGGCCGGATCGCTGTGGTTCGCATCGCAGCGGGACACCGAGCCCGCCCGTTCCGCCAGACGGCGGGGTCACCGGGGGCGTCGTCCCCCCGGGAGAAAGACAGCGCTCGCGCCACTGCCTATCCTGGCTGTGCTCATCGCCGTCTACCTGTGCCTAGGCGCGATGTTCGTCGCGATCGACATGTCCACGGTCGACTTCGCCATCGACGCGGGACACGAGGCGTTCGGCGGGCTCGTGCTCGCCTGCTACGCCCTCGGCGGCGCGGCCGGCGGACTGTGGTACGGGTCCCGGACCTGGAAGGCCCCGGCGGCGCGGCGGCTCGCGCTGGCCCTCGGGCTGTCCGCGGCCGGGGTGAGCACGTTCTGGGCGATGCCTGGCCTGCTCACGCTCACGGTCGTGATCTTCCTGTCCGGGCTGGCCGCCGCGCCGGCGCTGATCGCCGGGTTCAGCGTGCTCGAGTCGCAGACGCTGCCCGGGCGGACCACCGAGGCCATGTCGTGGCTGTCCACCGGGCTCTCCATCGGGGTCGCGTGCGGCGCGATCGCCGCGGGGTTCACGCTGTCCGGCTTCGGCCCCCGGTGGGGCTACGTCCTCGCCGCCTGCTGCGCGGTCGCGAGCGCA
>JASHPP010000388.1 GCA_030038035.1 Trebonia sp. | reverse complement strand
CGGCGTGGTCGCCACGCCTGCCGGCGCCTTCACCGCCGACTGGATCGCCGACGGCGGCCGCGCCCACGTCGGCCGGTACGCCCCCGCTCCTGAGCGGGCGATCGCGCTGGTCCGCGCCGCCGGCGGGGTGCCCGTGCTCGCCCATCCCCGCTCGCCCGGCTATGAGATACCGGACGAGGTCATCGCCGGGCTGGCCGCCGTAGGCCTCGCTGGCCTCGAGGTCTTCCATCCCGACCACGATGATTCCGAACGATCCCGGCTTGCTGCCCTGGCCAGCCGCCTCGGCCTGCTCGCGACGGGCGGCAGCGACGACCATGGCTCGTTCAGGGACAGCGGACTCGGCCGCGACACCACGCCCCCGGCGGAGTACGAGCGCCTGATCGGGATGGCCACCGCCGTCCGGCCAGTGCGGACGGAACCGCGGTGAAGTTCTTCCGGAGGCCTTCGTAGCCCTTGGTGCGCGCGCTTCGTTGTCCGGCATCCGGGCTAAAGTGTCGCCAAACGATTTGGGTCGGCGCGAGGCGCGAAGGGTGCGGCTGATGGAAGCTCGGATCGAGCGGGTGTGGTCAGGGGGATATGGGGGGACGGACAGTGCCCCCGCGAGCGAGGGGACGTCGGGAGGTCGTGCCCCCGAGCTGACAGAGCACAACGCGTGGATCATCGGCGATGACGAGGAGGTGATCGTCATCGACCCGGGCGAGGACGCCGCCGGCGTGCTCGAGATCGTCGCCGACCGTGAGATCCTCGCGGTGATCTGCACGCACGGGCACGCCACCCACGTGGCCGCCGCCGTCGAGGTGGCCGGACGGGACGAGGCGCCCGTTGCGCTGCACCCGGCGGACCGGCTGCACTGGCGCATGGCGCACCCGGACGCCGACGCCGAGATCGAGATGGCCGACGGCGGCAGGTTCGACGTCGCCGACGTCCAGCTCGAGGTCGTCCACACGCCGGGTCACACCCCGGGCTCCGTCAGCCTGTACTGCGCGGACCTGGAGGTCGTCTTCACCGGTGACGCGCTGCTCGCCAGCGGCCCGGCGCCGCACGAGGGGGAGTTTCCCGACTTCCCCAGGCAGCTCACCGCGATCGGCGAGCGGCTGCTTGACCTCCCGCCCGGCACGCGGGTGCTGCCGGGACACGGCGAGGAGTCCAGCGTCGCGGCCGCGATGCAGCGCTTCGACAGCTGGGTGGCGGCCGGCCCGTCCGTGGACCTTGGCTGAGCTCGGTGGAGCAGCTCGGTTTCGATGGGATGCCGCGGCGGCTTTACTCGTGCACCCCGACCAGGCTGACGACCTGGCTGGACTGCCCGCGCCGGTACCGGATGAGCTACCTGGACCGGCCGGTGCCGCCGAAGGGGCCGCCGTGGGCGCACAACAGCCTCGGCGCGAGCGTGCACAACGCGCTGGCCGGCTGGTGGCGGCTGCCCCTGCCCAGGCGGACCGTGGCGGCGGCCGGCGCGCTGCTCGACCAGGGGTGGATCACCGAAGGGTACGCGAGCGACGCGCAGTCGGCCCGGTACCGCGCCTGGGCGCGGCAGATGGTGGAAACCTACGTTGCCGGGCTGGATCCGGCGGACGAGCCGGCCGGGGTGGAGCGCACGGTGGCGACGCGGACCGACGCGATCGCCGTGTCCGGGCGCATCGACCGGCTGGACGCCAGGCCCGGCGCCGACGGCGGCACCGAACTGGTCGTCGTCGACTACAAGACCGGCAGGCACGTGCTGACCGTGGACGACGCGCGCAGTTCGCTGGCGCTCGCGCTGTACGCGATCGCCGCCGCGCGAGTGCTGCGGCGTGACTGCCGGCGCGTCGAACTGCACCACCTGCCGACCGGGCTGGTGTTCGGCTGGGAGCACACCGGCGACTCGCTGGCCAGGCACCTGCGCCGGGCCGAGGAGGTCGCCGCCGAATGCGCCGAGGCGGACGAGCGGATGCGCGCACAGCTGCCGCCGGAGAAGTACGACGAAGTTTTCCCGCCACGGCCAAGCCTGGCCTGCGGCTGGTGCGACTACCAGCGGCACTGCCAGGAAGGCCAGGCGGCCGCGGCCGCGCGGCGGCCGTGGGAGGGGCTCGCCGAGCTGGCTTAGCTCGCGGCGCCCGCCTCCTCGGCGGCGTTCCAGAACGACGTCAGCTCGTGCGCTGTCGTGGCCGGCGCCTCGACGGCGGGGGAGTGCGCCGCGCCCGGGATGCACGCGCGGCGCGCGTTCAGCCGCAGCGCCATGTCCTCCTGCACCGCGGGCGGCCAGGCGTTGTCGTCCTCGCCGTAGAGCACGAACGTCGGGATGTCGCGGCTGGCGAGGTCCTCGGTCTTGTCCGCGGCAGTCAGCAGGTGCCCGGCCATGGCGGCGAGCCCGGCAGCGCTGCTGGCGAGCAGGCGCTCCCGCAGGAACGCGACGATCTGCGGGGGCACCCCGTCCGCGACCGCCTGCGGTTCCATCATCGTGTGCCAGATCTCGGCGATCTTCCCCTTGAGATCCTGCGGGGCGGTGCCGGCCACGAAGTCAAGCATGAACCGCAGCTCGTCCGCGCGCGGGGCGGGCAGCGCCCCTGGGCCCGAGCACAGCAGGCTCAGCGAGCCGGGAGCGCAGGACCCTGCCAGCACCGCTTCCCGGATCACCAGGCCGCCGAAGGAGTGGCCGAGCAGGTGCACCGCGCCGGTCGCCCGCGCCAGCGCGGCGATGTCCCTGCCGAGTTCGGCCGGGTCGTAGGCGGCCGCGTCGTCCGGGCCCGGCGTCTGGTACTGCCCGCGCATGTCGATCGAGAGCACCCGGCGCCCGGCGGCCGCGAGCTGGCCGAGCACCAGGATGAAGTCCTCCTTGCTGCCGGTGTAGCCGGGCACGAGCAGCGCCGTGCCCAGCTCGCAGGCCCCGGACGCGGGCAGCGCCTCGAGCGCGGCGAACGTGCCGCGAGCGGTTTCCACGGCCGCCCGGCGTGCTCCGGCTGGCAGGTCTAGCAAGGTCGGCGTGGACACGGTCAGGAAGCCTGCTGGGATCCGTCCGCCGGGACTTCGATGATTACCTCGCGAACGGCGTCCCTGGCGACCTCGCGGCCGCCGCGGGTGCGGCGCCTGCGGCGGGCGCGGGCGGGCGTGCCTTCGTCGCGCGCGACGCGCCCGCCGGCTGCGTCCACTGCCGTGCGGGCGGGCGCCCCGTCGCGGGACCGGCTGCCCCGGCTGCGGGTGCGGGCCGTGGTGCGCCGGGAGTTGACCCGTCCGGTTTCGCCGAGGTCCTCTTCCGCCTCGGCGGACAGCCCCGCCCTGGCGCGCATCGCCCGCGGCAGCGTGCCGGTGGCGCCTGGCGGGATGGACAGCTCGGTGAACAGGTGCTCGGAGGTGGAGTAGGTCTCCGCCGGCTCGGGCTGGCCAAGGCCGAGCGCGTCGTTGATGAGCTTCCAGCGCGGCATGTCGCGCCAATCGACGAACGTCACCGCGACGCCGGCCCGGCCTGCCCGGCCGGTGCGGCCGATCCGGTGCACGTACATCTTCTCGTCATCCGGGCACTCGTAGTTGATCACGTGCGTCACGTCGTCGACGTCGATGCCGCGGGCAGCGACCTCGGTGGCGACGAGCACGTCCACCTTGCCGCCGCGGAACGCGCGCAGCGCGCGCTCGCGCTGGGCCTGGCCCAGGTCCCCGTGCACGGTCGCGGCCGCGAATCCGCGGTCGCCCAGGGCGGTCGCCACCTGGTCGGCGGCGCGCTTGGTCTGGCAGAACACGATCGAAAGGCCGCGGTCCTTGGCCTGCAGGACGCGCGCGAGCACCTCGATCTTGTCCAGGTGATGGGTGCGGTAGACATACTGCCTGGTGAGCGGTGGCGGGGCCGGCTCGTCGGCCTGCTCGGCCCGGATGTTCGTCGGCCGCCGCATGTGCCGGCGCGCCAGCGTCACCACCTCGCCGGGCATGGTCGCCGAGAACAGCATGGTCTGCCGGTCCTCCGGGATGAGCCGCAGCAGGCGCTCCACGTCCGGCATGAAGCCGAGGTCCATCATCTTGTCCGCCTCGTCGAGCACGAGCATGCGGATCCGCGAAAGGTCGAGGTTCTTGCGCTCGGCCAGGTCGAGGAGCCGCCCGGGGGTGCCCACGATGATGTCCGTGCCTGCCGCCAGACCCTCGAGCTGCGGCTCGTAGGCGCGTCCGCCGTACACGGTCAGCACGCGCGCGCCCAGGTACAGGCCGGCCTGCGAGATGTCCTCGGCGACCTGGACGGCCAGCTCCCTGGTCGGGACGACGACCAGCGCCGAAGGCGTTTTCGCGGTGCGGTCGGCGGCGAACGTGGTAGCCAGCCGGTTCAGCATGGGTACGCCGAAGGCGAGCGTCTTGCCCGTGCCGGTGCGCGCCTGGCCGATGATGTCCTGGCCGTCAATCGCGAGCGGCAGCGTCAGCGCCTGAATCGGGAACGAGGTCACGATGCCGACGGCCTCGAGTGCGGTGCAGATAGTTTCGTCGACGCCCAGGTCGCGGAACGGCACCGCGTACATCCACCCGGGTGCCGGGGGGCTCGCTGGCCCCTCGTCGGCGGCCTCGGGCTGCATTGGTTGAGTTGTCAGGGGTTCCTCCGTGAGCTGAGCCGCCCGGTGCCCGCGCCGCCCTCGGGCGCGCGGCAGCACGGCACAGCATCGGTGTCAACACGAACTGGAATTACGACATTCCATCGTCTAGTCGTCACCCACGGTACCAGACATGGCTTGCCATCCTCGTGTCCCACGCCGTGCGCGGCCCCGTGACCCGCGTTTGTCGTGCCGGGCGCGGTGCAGGCACGCCCGGAACCGCTAGCCGACGTTGCCGAAGCCCACACGGCGCGACTGGTCGCCGCCGAACTCCACGAAGGCGATCTTGTCGGCCGCGATGAGGACCCGGCCGCCCTTCGCGGTGGTCAGCGCGAATATCGCGGGACCGCCCTTGCCGCTGAGCGCCGCCGCGAGGTCGCGCTCGATCTCCCCGGGGCCCGCGTCGGTCTCCACGACGAGCTCGCGCGGTATGGACTGGATCCCGATCTTGACTTCCACGGCGCTCCTCACACGTCTGCGAGCGGCTGTTCCGGCTGGTCGGAGGTCCGCGGCCAGCCGCTGATCCCGCGCCAGGCCAGCCTCGCCACGAGGTGCTCGGCCGCCTCCCTGGGGATGGTGCCCAGGGTACTCAGCCAGTACCTGGCACTAACCTGAGCCATGCCCACGAGGCTTATGCCCAGCAGGTGCGCCTCGTCGTCCGCCAGGCCGGCGTCCTCCTTGATCACCTGGCTGATCATGTCCGAGCACTTGCGGTCCGCCGTGTCCAGCCGCTCGCGGACCGCGGGATCGTTGAAGTCCGACTCGAAGACCAGCCGGAATGTCCCGCGGTGCTCGGCGACGTACGCGAAGTACGCGCTGAATGTCGCGCTGACCCGCTGCCGGTTGTCGTTCGTCGACCGCAGCGCGGTGCGGACCGCCTCGATCAGGCTCTCCACGCTCTCGTCGAGCAGCGCGAGGTACAGCTCCTGCTTGCCGGGGAAGTGCTGGTAGAGGACGGGCTTGCTGACCCCGGCGCGCTCAGCGATCTCGTCCATCGCCGCCGCGTGGTAGCCGCGGGCGACGAAGACCTCCATGGCGGCGTCCAGCAGCTGGCGGCGGCGTGCCAGCCGGGGGAGCCGTGTCCCGCGTGGCCGGGCGGCTGATGTGGCGGTCAACATGTTCTCCGGGTGCTGGCTGTCTGATTGCGGAACCGAGCCGCGGCGGAAGCGCGCTCCGCCGTATTCGACTCATCGTAGGACAGGCAGGACGCGGCCGGCGGCTAGCGATAGTCCTCGTCGTCGTAGCCGACGTCGCGAACCTGCTCGGCCGCGTCGGCCTCGTTCACCTCGATCGGCAGCTCCCGCAGCTCTGCGTCCTCCTCCTCGGGGACCTCGCGGGCCTGCTCGGCGGCGTCTTCCCCCGGCGTTTCCATGTCCATCTCGCTCAACGCTTGACCTCCGTGTGCTCGTTCGTTCTTCCCTCAGGCCAGTGGGCCGCCTGGCGGCCACCCCGCCAGCGCGCGCAGCGGAGCCTCGAGGACCTCGCCGTGGGTCGGGAAGGCGTGGACAACGTCCGCCAGCGTCTTGACAGGGACCTCGGCCCTGATCGCGAGGGTGACTTCCGCCATCCAGTCCGCGGCGTCCGGCCCGACGGCAGCGGCCCCCACAAGCATGCCCGAATCTGGTTCCGCGTACAGCTCCACGTACCCAGCATCGTCGGCGTCAAGCCTTCCCCGCGCGGTGCCCGCCATCGCCGAGCTCACGGTGGCCAGCGCCGTTCCGGCCGCCGCGGCCGTCGCGGGCGTCATGCCGACCGCGAACACCGACGGATCGGTGTAGACGGTGCGCGGGATCGCGCGGTAGTCCGCGAGGCGGGGCTCGCCGAGGATGTTGGCGGCCACGATGCCCGCCTGGTACCTGGCCACGTGGGTGTGGCCGGAGCCGGTGGCGTCCCCGGCCGCCCATACCCC
>JASHPP010000387.1 GCA_030038035.1 Trebonia sp. | reverse complement strand
GTCAGCTTGAGCGTGTGCCGCTCGTAGTCGTCCCAGGTGCGCAGGTAGGCCGAGTTCCCCTCGGCGCTGACCACCGTCAGCCCGAGCACGTCGGTGAAGAACCACAGTGACTTGTCGAACTCGGGGGTAAGGAGCTCGACGTAGCCAAGGTGGGCCACGTCGTGCAGGGGCGGTCGTGACATCTTCTCTCCTTTTTTATCCCGAACGATCCCGGCCGGCTCTCTCCGCCCAGATCTTGCTGTTATCTCGGGAAGACCGTGCCGTCGAACAGCTTGCGTGCTGTCCGCACCACGCCGGACCGCAGCACCGCGGGCGGCGTGGTCGTGGTGTCGAGCTCGACCTCGACGCCAAGCGCACCGCTGGGGTGCTCGATGCTCAGCCGCGAGCCGGCCGGCTTCGCGGCCAGGTCGCTGCCCACCGCGCCAGGGAGCATGACCGCGGTGCCCACGCTGACCGCGCCGAGCACCCCGATCGACTCGTGCACCCGGACGGGTATGAACGTGCGCGTGCAGATCGTCCCCCCCGCGGCCGGCGGGGCCACCAGCGAGATCTTCGGCACGGTGGTGCCGCTGACGTCGCCGAGCCCCATCGCCTTGCCCGCCTCAAGCCGCAGCTCCTGCACCCGCCTGTTCAGCTCCTCGTCCGACTCAAGCTCGGCGATCGGCTCATAGCCGCTCCTGCCGAAGCTGCTCGCCGCGACCACGACGACAGGCATCCCGTTGTCCACGCAGGTCACGGTGATCCCGCCGAACACGTCCGTGACGTTGCCTGTCGGCAGCACGCTCGCGCCCGGGTTGGCGTCCTCGAAGTCGAGGACGACCGGTGACGCGGTTCCCGGCACGCCGTCGATCGCCGTGTCCCCGTCGTAGCGGGGCCTGCCGCCTGGCGTCAGGAACTTGGCGGTCACGATCCCGTCGGTGTTCACCATCCGGATGCGGACGCTGGTCTCCTCCTCGCCCGCGGGCACCAGCCCGCGCTCGACCGCGAACGGGCCGATTCCGGCCAGGATGTTGCCGCAGTTCTGCCGGTCGGTCACGATCGGCTGGTCGACCATCACCTGCAGGAACAGGTAGTCCACGGCGACCCCGGGCACCCCGGACCGGGAGACCACCGCGACCTTGGAGGTGAGCGGGTGGGCGCCGCCGATGCCGTCGATCTGCTTCGGGTCCGGGCTGCCCATGACCCGCAGCAGCAGGTCGTCACGTTCGGCCACCTCCTGCGGGAGGTCGCCGGCGAGGAAGTACGCGCCCTTCGAGGTGCCGCCGCGCATCAGCATGCACCGGATGCCGTCAGTCATCGCCTGGTCCTCCTAGCCCTGCGCCGGTCCTTCGCCTGCCCGCCTGGCGTATTCCGCGGCGGTGATGTACTCGACCTTGGCCAGCTTGGCGCGCAGCCCGTACATGTCCAGGCCGAGCTGCCCGTCGGCGAGCGCCTTGCGGTTGGTGTCCTCCTTGGCGACCCGGGCCGCCGACGCGCTCACCGCCGCGGCGACGTCCAGCCGCGGCACGCAGACCACGCCGTCGTCGTCGGCCACGATCGCGTCGCCCGGCCTGATCGTCTGCCCGCCGATCGTCACCGGCACGTTGACCGCGCCAGGCGTCTCCTTGACCGTGCCCTGCGCGCTGACGTTGGCGGTCCAGGCGGGGAACCCCATCTCGCGCAGTTCTGCGGTGTCGCGCAGGCCGGCGCCCATGATCAGGCCGCGCACGCCGCGGGCCGACACGGACGTGGCGATCAGCTCGCCGAACAGCCCGTCCGTGCTCGGCGAGGTCGTGGTGACCACGAGGATGTCGCCGGGCCTGGCCTGCTCGACCGCGACGTGCAGCATGAGGTTGTCGCCCGGCCAGCAGAGCACGGTCAGCGCCGTGCCGGCGATCCTGGCGCCGTGCTGGATCGGCCGGATGCCAGGGCCGAGGTAGCCGTTCCTTGCGATGGCCTCGTGCACGGTGGCGACACCGTAGGCGGCGAGCTTGTCGACCTGCGCGAGATCGGCGCGCGGCGGGTCGGTGACGACGACGTTCAGCATGGCTGTTCCTGCCCCTTACGTCCTTGTGGTGGAGGTCCCGTGGGCCCTGTTGTTGCGACCAACGTCTGCGGGGCCGCTCATGGCCCCGCGTCCGCGACTGCGGAGCCGTTCGCTTCCCCGGCTGCCCGCAGCTGCTCGATGACGCTGCCCAGATGGCGCCTGGTAGCCAGCTCGGCGTCGTGCGGGCGACGGCCGACGATCGCCTCGACGATGGCCAGGTGCTCGGACAGCGACTGTTCGGGCCGGCCGGGGCGCAGCGCGAGCTGGAACTGGTGGCGGACGATCTGCGCGTCCAGCCGCTCGAGCAGGCCAACCGCGACGGACTGGCCCGAAATTACCCCGATCTGCCTGTGCAGCTCCCTGTTCAGTTCCGAGTATTTCAGCGGGTTGCCATCGGAGACCGCGCGGGCCATGCTCCTGCCGAGTTCACGCAGCTGAGCCGCCTCGTCCTCGGTCACGTTCTGGGCTGCCTTGACCGCGCAGAGCGCCTCGAGCGCGATCCGGCATTCGGTGATCGCGACCGCTTCCTCCGGGCCGACCACGCGGACCCGGGCACCCCGGTTCGGCACCCGTTCGACGAGCCCTTCCGCCGTCAGGTCGATGAGCGCGGCCCGCATGCTCGCCCTCGTCACCCCGAGCAGGCTGGCGAGTTCCTCTTCGACAAGCCGCTGACCAGGCGCGACGTCACCGCTGAGGATGGCCTGCCGCAGCGCGGCGAGGGCGTGCGTCCGTGCGGGCTCCCCGGCCTGAGGGCCGCCCGGCGTTGGTCTGGGCATGGCCGGAGGCTACGAAATCGCCGCTGGATTGTCAACAATCTGGTCAAGCGCCCTGTCGCGCCACCCGATCCG
>JASHPP010000386.1 GCA_030038035.1 Trebonia sp. | reverse complement strand
AGCACGAGGCGGCCACGACCTACCTGGGCCTCGCCGGCGACGTGCGCGCGGGCGACCGCATCCTGATCGACGACGGCAACGTCGCACTCGACGTGGGCGCGTACCCGATCGAGACCGTGGCCACCATGGCCCGCATCATCGCGGCGGCCGAGGAGGGCTCGCTGCGCGCGGAGTCGTCGCTGACCCGCGTGCCACGGAGCCGGCCACCCGCAGCCAGCTTGCCCTCACCTGGGGCGTGGAGACATTCATCGTGCCGACGGTGCGGCACACCGATGACATGGTGCACGAAGTGGACGCCGCGCTGTTCGGCCTCGGCCGCTGTCGCATCGGGGACAAGATCGTCATCGTGGCCGGCAGCCCGCCCGCCAGCCCGGGCAGGACCAACGCGCTGCGGGTGCACAGGATAGGCGACGCCATCGCGCTGCCCTACCCCTGATCGCGCACAGTTCGCCGCACCCCTGATCGCGCACAGTTCGCCGCCCGATCCCCGTCAGAACGCCACGAACGCCCCTAACGCACCGAAAGTCCCAATGGACCCGAACGCTTAGCCAGAAAAATAGCGTCTTCGCCCCCGGCGGACATAGGCTATGGTGCTGGCGAGCAGGCGGACGGGCGGCCAGGATGACGGTCATCGAGGCCGACTCGCGGGCGCGCCTGGTCATTGTGGCGCCAGCTGACAGGAGCTGATGGGGCGATGAGCACGTCGACGACGGATGACCCGGCTGGCGGGCGGGAGTGCCCGGTGTGCGCGGCGGATGACTCCGGCGCTCGGGCGGTGGCTGGCCCGGACGGTTACTGCGAGTCCTGCGGCCGTAAGGTGCCCGCCGGGCGAGACCACGCCGAACTCGACCTTGGCGTGCTCGTCGGCGTGACCGACCGCGGGCTGCGGCACCGGCGCAACGAGGACGCCATGGCGGTGGCCACCGAGATGGGCCCGCACGGAATCGTCGCGCTCGCGGTCATCTCCGATGGTGTCTCCTCGGCACCGCGCCCCGACGAGGCGTCGCTGTCCGCGGTCCGGACCGCGATGAAGGTGCTGCGCACGAGCGCGCGGGCGGGGGAGGACCCGGTCGGCGCGTCCATAGCGGCGGCCAGGGCGGGCGGGGAGGCGCTGACGGACCTGGCGGGCTACACGGGCGCCCCGGCGGCGACCTACGTGTCCGCGGCGGTCAGCCGCGACGTCGTCACGGTCTGCTGGCTCGGCGACAGCAGGGCCTACTGGCTGGCCGCCGACCCGGCCGAATGCGCCCGGCTCACCAGGGACGACTCGCTCGCCGAGGAGATCGTCGCGGCCGGGATCGCCAGCACGGAAGAGGCGATGGCGTCCCCCCAGGCGCACGTGATCACCCGGTGGCTCGGTGCCGACATGCCCCCGCTCCAGCCGCATGTCGCGCAGTTCGCCCCGCCTGGACCCGGGGTCCTGCTCGTCTGCTCGGACGGGCTATGGAACTACCGGCCGGAGCCCGCGGACCTGGCGGCCATGGCGCTGCCCGGCGCGCTGACCAGCCCGCTCGCCACCGCCGCCGCCCTCGTGAAGTTCGCCGTGGACGCGGGCGGCATCGACAACATCACGGTCGTGCTGATCCCGTTCCCGCTGGCCGACGCCCAAGCGGCATAGCGGCGGGCCAGGGCTTAGCGCGCTCCTTCGCCCTCGCCGCCGAAGGCCGGCTGGTCTGCGCCGAGTTCTGTGGTGCGCTCCCAGCCGGGTCGCCGACTGCCCAGCCGGCCGGGCGGCCGGACAACCTCGACGCTGAACCCGCTTCCGCCGACGACGCACAGGTACGGCGCCGGCTGGATCGTCCGGGACGGGCCGCCGTCCGTCCGGGACGGGCCGCCGTCCGCGCGCCCGGCGTCGGTCAGCCATTTGGCCGTGCGGGCGAGGGACAGCTCCTGGGCGCGGGGGGCGCCGTCGGCGAGGCCCGCGGCCAGGGCCATGGCGGCGGCGGCCGCGGCGAGGTACCCGGTGGCGTGGTCGAGGGCCTGGGCGGGGAGGGCGCCGGGGGTGCGCCCGTCTCCTTCTGCCGCGGCTATCCCTGTGGGGCACTGCACGAGCGAGTCGAACCCGCGGCGGCCGGACCAGGGACCGGAGTTCCCCCAGGCGGAGATCGTCACCACGCTGAGGTGTGGCCAGCGCTGCGCGAGGCTGCCGGGATCGAGGCCGTACCTGGCCAGCGCGCCGGGGCGGTAGCCCTGGACGATCAGGTCGGCCTCGGCGAGCAGTTCCTCAAGCCGGGCCCTGCCGGGGGACTGCGCCAGGTCGAGCAGCGCGCTGCGCTTTCCCTGCAGCGTGTCGATGGCCTGAGCCGGTATCTCCGGCAGCCGCGGGGCGTCAAGCCGCAGCACGTCCGCGCCCCACGCGGCGAGCGTCCGGGTGGCCACCGGGCCCGCGATGACCCGGGTGAGGTCCAGGACCCGCACCCCCTCAAGCGCCCGCGCCGGGGCCCTGCGGCAGACGGAGGCCGCCCCCGGCCCGACGGTGGTCTGCACGAGCGGCTGGGCCGCGACGGCCCGGCCGTGCGGGTGAGCGCTCCATTGCCGCAGGTCCCTGACCGCGAACCCCAGCGCCCCGGCCGCGGCGAGGGACTCCTCGAGCTCCAGCGCGCTGCGACCGGAGATTGCCGCGCCGACCGAGGCCGGGTCGCCGCCGCAGCCGAGAACGCCAAGGGCCCGCTCGAGGTGCCACGGGTAGTTGGTATGCAGCCGGATCCAGCCGTCCGCCGCCGCCCAGAACCGGGACAGCGGCGCCATCCCCACCCGCAGCTCTGAATTCAGGCGCCGGGCGTACCGTTCGCTCGTCGCCGCGACCGCCACGTGCTCGACGTCGAGCGACACGGGTGCCGGACGCCCGGCGTTGCGGGCCGCGTCGTAC
>JASHPP010000385.1 GCA_030038035.1 Trebonia sp. | reverse complement strand
CAAACTCGGGCGACCGCATGTGCTGCGCGTAGCCGCGGAACATGTCCTCGCGCCACGCCACGTCCGGGTTGTCCGGGCCCGGCCTGCGGAAGCCGCCGAGGCGCTTCTCCCAGCGGTACGAGATGCCCGCCTCGGGCAGCCACTCCGACAGCGCGGCCAGGGCGAACTGCGGATTGCGCCGGCTGCCCGGCGCGATGCGGATGTCCACGATGGAGGCGATGCCGGCGGCGCGGAGAGTCGCCACGGTTCGTTCGGAAGAATCTGTCCCGTGCCCGTAAGTCAGCAGCATCTACATGAAGTTACGGGTGTGCAGGGCGGATAGCTCGGCGGCCTCGTCATCGGGGAACCCGATGTAGGCCAGGCGGCGCCTGCGGCCCTCATCCATCTGCCGCTGGAGCTGCTGCAGCGCCTGCCAGCCACGGCCGATCGCGACGGGATCCCACGAGCCGGCCGCGAGCAGCACCAGGGAGTCGAAGACCTCGGCGTTCAGGCCCGCGGTGTCGAGCAGCGCGGCGTGCCGCCGCTCGACGGCCTGCCTGAGCACGCCCAGGTACGACGGGTCCGCGCGCGCCGCGTGCGCGGTGTGCGCGACACCGAACGCCACGTGCCGCGCCTCGTCGCGCAGCGCGAGCCTGGCCACGTCCGCGGTGACGGGGTCGGGGGCGTACCTCAGCACGAAACGGAGCAGGTCGACGAACGTGCCCTCGCCGAGCACCGAGAGCAGGAACCCTGCCGTCGTGAAGTCGGGCTCGGTGAGCAGGGTCTGCAGCGACGCGCGGCCGCCCGCGCTTGAGGTGCCGAGCGGGCCGCCGGTCAGCATGCCGCGCCGGGTGAACACCTCGACGTGGCGCGCCTCGTCGGCCGCCTGGCTGGCGAGCAGCTGCATCACCTCGCGGAAGTGCGGGTGGAGCTGGCTGAGCAGGCGCGCCGGGATGATCAGCGCTGCCTGCTCGTTCTCGACGAGGTAGGTCATGATCTGCACGACCGCGCGCTCGATCTCGGGCGGGACGTCGACCGGCGCCGACCAGTCGACGGCGGTCGCGGGGTCCCACTGGCTGGCGGCCGCCGCGGCGTACAGCTTCGGCGCGATGTCGGCCCAGACATGCTCGCGTTCGGTCCACTGCGCCCCGATCGGCGGGCCGCCGTCCTCGACGAGTGCGCCGCGCGCCGCCAGGCCCCAGCGGGGGTCGGCGCGGTCCTCGGGCGGGCCGTCCGGCCTGCCTGCCCGGCGCGCGTCCGCCCAGCGCCGCTCGCCCGCGGCACCCTTGGTGATCACCCAGTGGCTGCCACGGCCGACATCGCCGTCGCTGTCTGCGGCGAGACGGTGGCCGTGCTCGCGGCACCAGACCGCGAGGTGGATGCCCAATGCCGGATGACGGCCGGTGACCGTTAGCTCGTCGCCGGGCCGCAGTCCTGCGAGCGCCCGGGACAGGAGCAGGTGACCGCCCTGGTCGAGGCCGAGGCCCTCAAGGTCGGTAGCCGACCGCACCGATCTCGCCCTTGGCGTCGTAGAAGCCGGACTCGTCGACCGCGCGCTCGAGCTGCGCGTAACCGGTTAGCCGCGGCGGGCGCCATTCCTTGAGCCCTTCCAGGTCAAGCAGCGGGCGCAGCGCCGGGTCGGCGTAGTCCATGCCGAGCAGGAGGTCCTTGAACCTGCCCAGGCTGGTTTCGCCGGCGGCCGGGCCGGCGGTCATCGTGCAGTGGTCGTAGGGCGGGGTCTGCGCGAGCACCCGCACCGAGCTAGACGGCAGGATGCCTTCCCTGGCGAACAGCAGCAGGTTGGAGTCGATCATGCAGGCGGCCTCGACGCGGCCGGGATCGCCCGGGTCCGCGCCGACCAGGGCGCGGGCCGCGTCACGCTCGCCGCCGATGTGGTCGCCGTGCAGGCCGACGCCGATGTCGAAGCGGCGGACCCAGACGTCGGCGCCAGAGGCGCCCGGGGCGCCCGGGGCGCCCGGGTTCAGGCCCGCCGCACGCAGCAGCGACAGGGGCAGCAGGGTCGACTGGGGCGAGTCGATGGCGCCGGTCGCGACAACCCGGCCGCGCAGGTCGGCCAGTGACTGCGCGGGGGAGTCGGCGCGTACGACGACGACCGAACGCAGGTCGCAGTCTGTGTCGCGCATCGTGACCGGGGTCGGCGTCACCCCGGCCGCGTCGGCGAGACGGCGGGCGCGCACCCAGGCGAGCGGTGAGTTCCATGCCACGCCGATCCGGCCCGCGACAAGGTCCTCGACCTGGCGCTCGTAGTTCGAGTACAGGACGTAGTCGAAGTCAAGCCCCTGCTCGCGCAGCCACGTCCGGAAGCCGTCCCAGATCGTGACGACCTTGGGGTCGTAGGCGACCGCGCCGAGCAGCAGGCCGTTGCTCTGGGCCGCGCTGTCGCTCACGTGACGTCCCCGAGCAGCGGCAGGCCGCACAGCGCGCGGCCGATGAAGTCCTGCAGCGCGTCGGTCGTCGGCGCCATCACCCGCGCCGCCCGTGAGTCGCGGAACAGCCGCTCGACCGGCGACTCCTTGCGGAAGGCCGCCCCGCCACAGGCGCGCAGGGCGAGGTCGGCGGCGTCCGCGGCCGCCTCGCCCGCCGCGGCCTTGACCTCGAGCACGAGGAGCTGCGCGTCGGCGCGGCCGGTCTCGACGGCGTTGAGCGTGTCCTCGACGAGGGCCCAGGCCTGGTCTGCCGCGATGTGCAGCCGTGCCAGCTGGGCGCGCGGCTGGACCTGCTGCGCGAGCGACTGGCCCAGGTGCTGCAGCTGGGTGCGCTGCAGGTGGGCGGCCGTCTCTTCGGCGAGGCGGCGCATCAGGCCCGCGCTCATCGAGGCGCTGCAGATCAGGAAGACCGGCAGCACGGCGGCCAGCGCGAGGTCGAGGCCCGCGCCGTCTTCGCCGATCAGCGCGCTGCGCGGCACCCGCACGTTCACGGCCGACATCGGCGCCGAGGCGTTGCCGCGCAGCCCAAGCCCGTCGAACGCGCCGACCACGGTCAGGCCGTCCGCGTCGCCGGACACCAGCCAGAGCGTCATCGGGCCGTCGGCGGCGAGCGGCCGGCTCGACCAGACGTAGCTGTCGGCCTGGCCGGCCGACGTCACCCAGCTCTTGCTGGCGTTCAGCCGGACGTCGCCGCTGGCGTCCGCCGTCGCGGTGCCGAGCGGTGCCCAGAAATGGCTGCGGGAACCGGACTCGGAAAACGCCAGCGTCGACAGGTGCCGCCCGGCCGCGATCTCGGTCAGCGCGTCCTTCACGCCGCCCGCCGCCAGCGCGGCGGTCGCCGAGTAGTGCATGGTCACGACCATCGCGGTCGATCCGCACACCGCGCCGAGCTCACGGACGACGTACGACGCCTCCCGCAGCCCGGCACCCCCGCCGCCGAACTCGGTGGGGACGGTCAGCGCCAGCAGGCCCGCCGCGGCGAGCGCGTCGAGCTGCCTGCGCGGGAATTCGCCGGTCGCGTCGACCTCTCCGGCAGCTGGTGCTACGACTTCCTCGATGACGCGCGCGAGCGCGTCACGGTATCGCTCAGGAGATGGCATTGCCGCCTGCCTCTCTTCCCCGACTCTTGGCCGACCTCACGGGTGGGTGTTTCCATGATCGGCCGCAGGCTAGCAGACGGGAAGTGGGCATCCGCACAGGAATGCCCGCGGGGAATTTGTGCGTGACCGTCCGGCCGGTCGTCAGCCCGCCGTCGCGGCCCTGACGTGCTCGAAGATCAGCGAGGTCTCGGTGTAGGCGACGTCCGCGTTCGCGCTGAGGCTCTCGACGAAGTCGCGCAGGTCTTCGGTGGAGGCCGCCGCGACGTGCAGCAGGAAGTCGTCCTTGCCGCCGAGGAAGTAGACGTTGAGCACCTCGGAAAGCCGTGCGACTTCGGCCACGAAGGCCCGGATGTGGCCGCGGGCGTTGGCCTGCAGCCGCACCGCGATCATCGCCTGCAGGGACCGCCCCAGCGCGGCCGGGTCCACATCGGCGTGGTAGCCGCGGATCACCCCGCGCTCGCGCAGCGCGCGGACCCGGCCCAGGCAGGTCGACGGGGCGATGCCGGCTCGCTCGGCGAGGACGTTGTTGGGCAGCCGCGCGTCGCGGGCCAGTTCAAGCACGATCCGCCGGTCGGTGTCGTCCAGCCGGCCGGCATCGCGGCCGGCGCCGGAGCCGCGTTCGCGCCGAACGATCTTCGGCGCTTGCGGCTGTTGCCGAACACTCTTCGGCCGGCCCGCCGCACGAGGGGCTTGTGCCGAAGTTCCATCCATCATAGTCATATGATACAGAATTAAATTCATAATTCTAGGTATTTTTTCGATGAAGATGCATCATTAAGTAGGCTTAACAGAACTTAAAAGGCGTCCGTGAAAGGCAGGCCGTCATGAAGGTCGGCATCCCTCGCGAGGTCAAGAACCACGAGTACCGTGTCGCGATCACGCCGGCCGGCGTGCGGGAGCTTGTCGGGCACGGCCACGAGGTCTACGTGGAGAAGGACGCCGGCGCGGGCTCGGAGCTCGGTGACGACGCCTACGTGACGGCTGGCGCCACGATCATCCCGGACCCCGACGAGGTATGGGCCGTGGCGGACCTGGTGCTCAAGGTCAAGGAGCCGATCGCCGAGGAGTACCACCGGATGCGCAAGGGGCAGGTGCTGTTTACCTACCTGCACCTGGCCGCCGACAAGGCCTGCACCGACGCGCTGCTCGAGTCCGGCGTCACCGGCGTGGCCTACGAGACCGTCCAGCTCGCCGACGGGTCGCTGCCGCTGCTCGCCCCGATGTCGGAGGTCGCCGGCCGGCTCGCCCCGCAGGTCGGCGCCTACCACCTGATGCGCCAGGGCGGCGGCAACGGCGTGCTCATGGGCGGCGTGCCGGGCGCGTACGCGGCGAAGGTCGCGGTGATCGGCGCCGGCGTCTCCGGCCAGAACGCGGCCGCGATCGCCGCGGGCATGCAGGCCAACGTCCTGGTCCTCGACAAGAACATCGCCAGGCTGCGCCAGCTCGACGCGATCTACCAGGGCCGCATCCAGACCGTCGCGTCCAATGCCTACGAGGTCGAGCGCGCGGTGCTCGACGCCGACCTGGTGATCGGCGCGGTGCTTGTGCCCGGCGCCAAGGCCCCGAAGATGGTCAGCAACGACCTGGTCCGGCGGATGAAGCCGGGTTCTGTCCTCGTCGACATCTCCATCGACCAGGGCGGCTGCTTCGAGGACTCGCACCCGACGACGCACGCCGACCCCACATACCGCGTGCACAACTCCGTGTTCTACTGCGTCGCCAACATGCCAGGCGCGGTGCCGCACACGTCGACCTACGCCCTCACCAACGTGACGCTCCCCTACGCGGCCGAACTCGCCAGCCGCGGCTGGCGCGACGCGCTGCGCGCCGACCCGGCCCTGGCCCGCGGCCTGAACACGCACGAGGGACAGCTGACCAGCGCCCCGGTGGCGCAGGCGCACGGCTACCAGGCCGTCTCGGTCGCCGACGTGCTCGCCTGACAAGACAAAGGCGATCATCCCGAACGATCCCGGCTTCCTCCGCACCGCGCTGGCTGTGTTGCCTGCTCAGCCAGTGGCCCATGTGACTGCCGAGGCGTGCCGGCCCGGGGCCGCCATGGACCCGCTTGGCGGTGGGGCCCACAACGCCCAGCCTATTGGTGGTGGGGTCCCCACCACCAATAACGGCGCGGGCCCACCGGCAGGACAGCCGCGTCCCCACTAGCGGCAGATTTTTCCCGCGACCAGGGAACCGCTCGCAGGTCTCTCCCGTCCAAATAATCACATTGGCCACTGGGGGGTGTCCGCTAGGCGAAGGGACAAGTGCCGATGGCGAGCCGCTATCTTCCGCGCTGGTCCGCGGGAAAGAAAGCCATGGCTCTTGCGGTGCCGCTCGTGATCGGTGCGGTGTCGGCCGCGGTCACGGTCTCGGGGCCCGGCCCGGCCATGGCCGCGTCGGTCTCGACTACCCAGCCAACGCCTACGGCGTCACCCACTGCACCCGTACCCGGCGGATCGCCGACCCCCACAGCCACGCCGACCCC
>JASHPP010000384.1 GCA_030038035.1 Trebonia sp. | reverse complement strand
TCCGCGTCCCGCCCGGCGGTCCGCGCCGCCTGCGGGCGCACCAGGTCACCTGGTGCGAGCCCGGTCCGCCGCTCGGACTCGAGCGCCGCGTCGAGCAGCACCGCCGCGGCAGCCGAATCGACGCTCTGCCGCCGCGCGCGCGAGTCGTGCCCGCCCGCGCGCAGCGCGTCGTGCGCTGTCGCGGTGGTGAAACGCTCATCCACGAGCCGTACGGGAAGCGGCGCGACCCGGGCGGCGAGGTCCGCCGCGAACCGCCGCGCGGCAGCCGCGGCCGGGCCTTCACGGCCGGACAGGGACCTGGGCAGGCCCACCAAGATCTCCATTGCATCCTCGGTTGCGGCCAGCGAGGCAAGCGCGTCCAGATCGCCCTTGCCCCGCCGCACGACGGTCAGGGGGGTGGCGAGAACGCCGCCGGGATCGCAGCGTGCCACGCCAACGCGGACTGAGCCGGGGTCGACCGCCAGGCGAACCCCTGGCCTCATCGGACGAGCAGTCCGCGACAACATGGCAACACGCTACCCGCCAGTTCGGCCACTGTCCCGCAAAGCATTGCGGACAACATCAAACGCCGCATTTCCGTCACCTAGTACGAAGGTCGGCGCGGCACCGCCCTGGGCGATGTCCGGCCTGCCGCCGCCACCGCCGCCGAACGTCCTCGCCGTGCCGTTGGCCAGGGTACCGGCCGAGAGGCCGGCTTCGCGGCCCGCCTCATTGACCGCGAACAAGAAGATCGGCCGGTCTGCCGGCACTCCGGTCACCATGACCACTGCCGGCTGGGGCGCGGTGAAGCGCGACCGTACGTCAAGCGCCAGCTTGCGCATCGCGTCGGCATCCGTACCGTCCGGTACCCGGTAGGGGACGAACGTTATGCCGCCGATCTTCTCCGCCCGGGCCGCGATCTCGCCTGACGCCTCGAGGAGCTGGGCGGAACGGAACCGGGACAGCTCACGCTCCGCCTCGCGCAGCCGGGTCACCAGGCCGAAGACGCGCTCGGGCAGCTCTTCCTGGCGCGCCTTGAGCTGCTCGCCGAGCTGGCTGACCAGCACGCTCTCCCTGGCGAGGAACCGGAACGCGTCGATGCCCACGAGCGCCTCGACCCGGCGCACGCCGGACCCGATGGACGATTCGCCGAGCAGCTTCACCAGGCCGAGCTGGCCGGACCTGGCGACGTGCGTGCCGCCGCAAAGCTCGCGGGAGTACTCGCCGACCTCCACGACGCGGACCTCGCCGCCGTACTTCTCGCCGAATAGCGCCAGCGCCCCCATCGACCGGGCTTCCTCCAGCGAGGTGTGGAACGCGCGCACCGTCAGGTCGTCGATCAGCACCCGGTTGACCTCGTCCTCTACCTCGCGCAGCACGGTGACGGGCACCGCGCCCGCGGCGGTGAAGTCGAACCGCAGCCGGCCCGGGGCGTTCTCCGACCCCGCCTGCGCCGCGGACTCGCCGAGCGCGCCGCGCAGCGCGCGGTGCACCAGATGGGTCGCGGTGTGCGAGCGGGACGTCGCGCGGCGGCGCTCGACGTCGATCTCCGCGTACGCCTGGTCGCCGGTCGTCACCTCGCCGGACCGGACCGTGCCGCGGTGCACGATCAGCCCGGGCAGCGGCGTCTGGACGTCGGTCACCGCGATCTCGGCCGGGCCGCCGGGGCCGTCGGTCCTGATCACGCCCGTGTCGGCCAGCTGGCCGCCGCCCTCGGCGTAGAACGGGGTGCGGTCGAGCACGACGGCGACTTCCGAGCCGGCCGCGGCGGACCGCACCGGCACGCCGCCGCCGGACAGCAGCCCGGCCACCGTCGCCTCGCCCGCTGCCAGGTCATAGCCGGTGAACGTGACCCGGCCCGCCTGCTCGAGCAGCGTCGCGAACACCGAGATGTCCGCGTTGCCCGTCTTCTTTTCCGCCGCGTCCTTCTTCGCCCGCGCCCGCTGCTCGCCCATCAGCCGGCGGAAGCCCTCCTCGTCCACCGACAGGCCCTGTTCTGAGGCCATCTCCAGCGTCAGGTCGATCGGGAAGCCGTAGGTGTCGTGCAGCTGGAACGCCTGGGCGCCGGACAGCACCGCGGAGTGCTTGCGGCGCGTCTCCTCCACCGCCACGTCGAAGATGGCGGTGCCGGTGCGCAGCGTGCCCGCGAACGCCGCCTCCTCGGCGTCGATGACCGTGTGGATGTTGGCCGCGTCCCGGCGCAGCTCGGGGAACTGCTCGCCCATCGCGTCGATGGCGACCGCCGTCAGCTCGTGCATGAACCCCGTGGACGCGGGCTCGCCGCCGCCACGCTGCGCGCCCGACAGCAGCCGCAGGTTGCGGATGGAGCGGCGCAGCAGCCGGCGAAGCACGTAACCGCCTGCCTCGTTGCCTGGCAGCACGCCATCCTCGATGAGCATCACGGCGCTGCGCACGTGGTCGGCGACCACGCGCAGCGCCACGTCGGTCTTGCGGTCCCTGCCGTAGTCCTGCTCGGTGAGTTCGGCCGCCTTGTCGAGGATTTTCCAGGTGGTGTCGATCTCGTAGATGTTGTCCACGCCCTGCAGCAGCGCGGCCATCCGCTCCAGGCCCATGCCGGTGTCGACGTTGCGGTGCGGGAGCGGACCCTCGACGTCGAAGTCGTCCTTGGCGCGGACCGCGCTCAGCTGGTCCTGCATGAAGACCAGGTTCCATACCTCCAGGTACCGGTCCTCGTCGGCCTCTGGCCCGCCGTCGCGGCCGTACTCGGGGCCGCGGTCGTAGTAGATCTCCGAGCACGGGCCGCCCGGTCCCGGCACGCCCATGTGCCAGTAGTTGTCCTTCAGCCCCCTGCGCTGGATCCGGTCCCCGGGCAGGCCGATCTCGTCCCGCCAGATCGCGTAGGCCTCGTCGTCCCCGTGCAGCACGGTCGCCCACAGCTTCGACTCGGGGAAGCCGAACCCGCCGTCGCGCTCGGGCTTGGTCAGCAGCTCCCAGGCGAACGGGATCGCGCCTTCCTTGAAGTAGTCGCCGAACGACCAGTTGCCGAGCATCTGGAAGAACGTCGCGTGCCGTGTCGTCTTGCCGACTTCTTCGATGTCCAGGGTCCGCACGCACTTCTGCACGTCCGCCACTCGCTTGTACGGCGGTGTCTGCTGCCCGAGCAGGTACGGCTTGAACGGCTGCATCCCCGCGACCACGAACAGCAGCGTGGGATCGTCGGCGACGAGGCTGGCCGAGGGCACGATCGCGTGCCCCTGCGCCTCGAAGTACGCCAGGAAACGGCGGGCGATCTCAGCCGACTGCATGAGCGGTCATCCTTTTTCGTGGTGGTCTGTGTCTGTGCCTGCTCCGAGGGTAGGCCCTATCCGGCCCTGATGCCGAGCCGTGTACAGGTCCATGCCCTCCCGGACGTCGCGGGCGAAACGGACCGTCTCACGGGCCCAGTTCTTGCTGGCCGCGCGACGGCCGAACGCGGCGGCACGCCGGTAGCCCACGATCCCGCCGACCGCCCCGACGAGGAGCCAGAACGCCTTGCGTATCATCGCGCCTGTCCCGTCTTGCCGCGTCCCGCGGGGGCGGCGGGCAGTTCCGCTCCGTTGACCAGCTGGCCGGGCGCCGCTTGCGCCAGGGCGGACGATCCCCCGGCGACCCCCCGGACAACGACTGCCCGGCCGCGGGTGCCGCGGCGCAGCGCGACCGCGTGC
>JASHPP010000383.1 GCA_030038035.1 Trebonia sp. | reverse complement strand
GGCGCGCCGTGGGAGCTCGGGCTCGCCGAGACCCAGCAGACGCTGCTGCGCAACAAGCTGCGCGACCGGATCGTCGTGCAGGTGGACGGGCAGCTCAAGACCGGCCGGGACGTGATCATCGCCGCGCTGCTCGGCGCGGAGGAGTTCGGCTTCGCGAGCGCGCCGCTCGTCGTGTCCGGCTGCATCATGATGCGGGTCTGCCACCTGGACACCTGCCCGGTGGGCGTGGCCACCCAGAACCCCGAACTGCGCGCCCGGTTCACCGGGAAGCCGGAGTTCGTGGTGAACTTCTTCGAGTTCATCGCCGAAGAGGTCCGCGAGTACCTGCCGCGCTCGGGCTGCGCTCCCTGCACGAGGCCGTCGGGCGGGTCGACCTGCTGGAGGTGGCGCTGGCCGTGTCGCACTGGAAGGCGGCCGGGCTTGACCTGACGCCGGTGCTGCACGCGCCCGCCTGCGACGGGCCGCGCTCGCACGTGGTCGCGCAGGACCACGGCCTTGACCGGGCCCTGGACAACACGCTGATCCAGCTGGCCGAGGGCGCGCTCGAGGAAGGCAGGCCGGTCCGCCTTGAGCTGCCGATCCGCAACGTCAACCGGACCGTCGGCACGATGCTCGGCTATGAGGTGACCAGGCGGTGGGGCGGCGAAGGGCTGCCCCCCGACACGATCACGGTGTCGTTCACCGGGTCGGCGGGCCAGTCGTTCGGCGCGTTCGTGCCGCGGGGCATCACCTTGCGGCTCGCCGGCGACGCCAACGACTACCTCGGCAAGGGGCTGTCCGGCGGGCGGCTGATCGCCTACCCGGCGGCCGACTCGCCGTTCGCCGCGCAGGAGCAGGTCATCGCGGGGAACGTGATCGGCTACGGTGCCACCGGCGGTGAGATCTTCCTGCGCGGCGTGGTGGGCGAGCGGTTCTGCGTGCGCAACTCCGGCGCGCTCGCGGTCGCCGAGGGCGTCGGCGACCACGGCTGCGAGTACATGACCGGCGGCCGCGTGGTCATCCTCGGGCCGACCGGCCGCAACTTCGCGGCGGGCATGTCTGGCGGCGTCGCCTACGTGCTCGACCTGTCGCCGGTCCGGCTGAACAGGGAGATGGTCGACGTCGACCCGCTGGAGGATTGCGACATCACGTTCCTGCACGACGTGGTGAAGCGACACCACGAGGAGACCGGGTCGACGGTGGCCGCGGAGCTGCTCGCCGCATGGGAGGCGGGCGTGGAGCGGTTCACGAAGGTCATGCCGAAGGACTACAAGCGGGTCCTGTCGGCGGCGTCGGCGGCCGAGCGCGAAGGCCGCGACGTCAACGAGGCCGTCATGAGCGCGGCGCATGGCTAACGCGCCGCAAGCCCCGGCTGGTTTGTGCCGACAACTGAGCAGAGCGCACGGGTGAGAGGCTGAGCACTGACATGGGCGACCCGAAGGGGTTCCTGAAGACCGCGCGCGAGACCCCCCGGCGGCGGCCGGCGGACGTGCGGCTAGGTGACTGGCGCGAGGTGTACGAGCCGTTCGCGCGCGAGCGGGCGGAGCGGCAGGCGGCACGGTGCATGGACTGCGGCATTCCGTTCTGCCACCACGGCTGCCCGCTCGGCAACCTGATCCCTGAGTGGAACGACCTGGTGTACCGGTCGGACTGGGCGCGCGCCGCGGACCGGCTGCACGCCACCAACAACTTCCCCGAGTTCACCGGGCGCCTGTGCCCCGCCCCGTGCGAGGCGGCGTGCGTGCTCGGCATCACGGCGCCGTCCGCAAGCGCGGGCGAGCCGGTCACGATCAAGCAGGTCGAGGTGGAGATCATCGACCGGGCGTGGGCGTCGGGCGGCGTGGTCCCCGTGCTGCCAGCGGCCCTGACGGGGTTCTCGGTGGCGGTGGTCGGGTCGGGGCCCGCCGGGCTGGCAGCGGCGCAGCAGCTGACACGGGCCGGGCACCTCGTGACGGTCTTCGAGCGCGACGACCGTCCCGGGGGGCTGCTGCGGTACGGGATCCCCGAGTTCAAGATGGAAAAGCGGCACCTGGACCGGCGGCTCGCCCAGATGGCGGCCGAGGGAACCGTGTTCTCGTGCGGCGTCGCCGTTGAGTCGGCGTCGCAGCTGGCCGGGTTCTCGGCGGTCGTGCTAGCCGGCGGCGCGCGGGTGCCGCGCGACCTGCCCGTGCCCGGGCGGGACCTGGCGGGCATCCACCAGGCGATGGAGTACCTGCCGCCGGCGAACAGGCTCGGTGCGGCGTCGCCCGTCACCGCCGCCGGAAAGCACGTGGTGATCATCGGCGGCGGCGACACCGGGGCGGACTGTCTCGGCACCGCGCTGCGCCAGGACCCGCGGTCGGTCACGCAGCTGGAGATCATGGCCAAGCCGCCGCGCACGCGCGCGGAGAACCAGCCGTGGCCGACGTACCCGATGATCTACCGTGTCTCGTCCGCGCACGAGGAGGGCGGTGAGCGCGTCTACGCCGCGTCCACCGAGGAGTTCCTCGCGGACGGGGCTGGCGCGGTGCGGGCGCTGCGCCTGACGGAGGTGTCGATGTCCGGCGGCCGGTTCACGCCGGTGCCTGGCACGTCGCGGGAGATCCCCTGCGACCTGGCGCTGCTGGCCATGGGCTTCACCGGCGCGGAGCGGCCCGGGCTGCTCACCGACCTCGGCGTCGAGTTCGACGCGCGCGGGAACGTGCTCAGGTCGGCCTCGTATGAGACCACGGTGCCGGGCGTGTTCGTCGCCGGGGACATGGGCCGCGGTCAGTCGCTGATCGTCTGGGCGATCGCCGAGGGCCGCAGCGCCGCGGCGCACGTCGACAGGTACCTGCGGGCCCTCGACCGGCCGGCCCTCCCGGTCGCGATCCCCCCCACGGCACGCCCGCTGACCTAGCGGGCCGGCCGTGCGGGCCCCGCCAGCACCCCTCGCGACAGGCCACCTCACGCCGCACGCGGCGCGTCCGCGCGGCCAGCGGCGCCACCGGCCGCAGCGTGGGGGTGCTCGCCGACCTGCAGGGGCCGAAGATCCGGCTGGGGACCTTCCCAGGCGGGCCGGTGCGGCTGCGCCCTGGCGATGAGTTCACCATCACCACCGATGACATCCCAGGCGGCCAGCACGAGGCGGCCACGACCTACCTGGGCCTCGCCGGCGACGTGCGCGCGGGCGACCGCATCCTGATCGACGACGGCAACGTCGCACTCGACGTGGGCGCGTACCCGATCGAGACCGTGGCCACCATGGCCCGCATCATCGCGGCGGCCGAGGAGGGCTCGCTGCGCGCGGAGTCGTCGCTGACCCGCGTGCCACGG
>JASHPP010000382.1 GCA_030038035.1 Trebonia sp. | reverse complement strand
ACGCCGATGGCCGCCTTGGCCGCGGGCGGGTCCTCCCACACGTCAATGCCGTTGATCAGGATCTGGCCGCTGTCCGGCCGCAGCAGCCCGGTCATCATCGACAGCGTGGTGGTCTTGCCAGCCCCGTTCGGCCCGACGAGTCCGGCCAGCGAACCCGCCGCGACATCCAGGTCGATGCCGGCCACGGCTTCCTTCGCGCCGAACTTCTTCCACAGCCCGCGCACCGCGACCGCCGCTCCGCCCGTCCTGGGCGCAGCCGGCCCCGGGTAGCGGGGCAGCTCGGTGTCCGCGCCCTCTGGTGTGCTCACCTGCTGCCTCCCTGCCTGCCTGCGCGTCCAGCCTCGCGGCCCCGCGGGGCGGACCGGGGCCGTGGAGGTCCGCACAAAGCCGCGGCTCCGCGCCGGCGCATGTCCCCGTTTATCCCGAACGGACCGTGGTCTGCGCCCTCTGCGCCTGCCGCTCCCTCGGGATGATGACGACCGGGCAGTGGGCGTGCCGCGCCACCTGGTCGCCGACCGATCCCATCGTCAGCCGCTCGAACCCGCCGACGCCGCGCGAGCCGATGACGATCATCTCGGCGCCGGCCATGACCGGGTGCGCGGACAGCACCTTGATCGGCGTCTGCCGCGGCGCCGCCTCCCGCAGTGCCCAGTCACGGGCGCGCCCGGAATCATGGGAGCCGTCAATCCCGGCGAGAATTCCTGGCATCTTGCTCATCTCCTTGCAGAGCAAAGCCTCCACCAACGAACGTAGCCCTGCGCGGGGCGATGCGGAAGATTCACCTGCGGCAGGCCCCGGGGAGCGGCTCAGGGCCTGGCGGCCTGCTCGGCGGCCATCGCGAGCAGCTCCGCGGCGTGGGCCTGGCCGAACTCGGAGTCCTCAAGGCCGGCCAGCATGCGGGACAGCTCGCGGACCCGGCCGGCGTGGTCGAGGCGGACCACGCCGCTGCTCGTGATCCGGCCGTCGTCGGCCCTCGCCACCACGAGGTGATTGTCGGCGAACGCGGCGACCTGGGCCAGGTGGGTGACCACGACGACCTGGGCGAGCCTGGCCAGGCGCGCCAGGCGGCGGCCGACCTCGACCGCGGCCTTGCCGCCCACGCCCGCGTCCACCTCGTCGAAGACGAACGTGGGCACCGGGTCGGCGCCGGCGAAGACCACCTCGATCGCGAGCATCACCCGGGACAGCTCGCCGCCAGAGGCGCCCTTGTGCAGCGGCAGCGAGGGGGCGCCGGGGTGGGCGGCCAGCCGGATCTCCAGGTCGTCGATGCCCTGCGGGCCTGGCTCGTCCAGCTGGCTGAGCACGGCCGAGATCCGGGCGTGCGGCATGGCCAGCGCGGCCAGTTCGGTGGTCACGTCGCCGGCGAACCGGCTGGCCGCCGCGCGGCGCAGCCCGGACAGGCGCGCGGCGAGCGCGGACACCTGCCCGGCGAGTTCGGCCTCTTCCGCGGTGAGGGCGGCGATCGTGTCGTCGTCGGTGTCGAGCTCGGCGACCCGCCCGGCCGCGCGGCGCGCCCAGTCCAGGACGGCCGCGATGTCGTCGCTTTCCCCGGCGCCGTCGTCGGCGGCGGATGGCGCGGGGGCCGTGGCCGGCTCGCCGTTGATGAAGGAGGCCATGCCGCCAGCACCATAGGCGCGGATCAGCCGGGTAAGCGCGGCCCGGCGTTCCTGGACGACCGCGAGCCGCGCCGGGTCCGCGTCGACCGACTGGATATACGAGGCGAGCTCCGCCGCCAGGTCGGAGACCAGGTAGGCGGCCTCGGAGAGCCGCCCCGCCACGCCGTCGAGCTGGGCGTCATGCCGGCGTGCCCCCTCAAGCGCCTGCCGGGCGTGCCCGAGCAGGGTGACGGCGTCCGCGCCGTCCATCCCCGCCGTCGGGTCGCCGAGCAGCGCCTCGTGCGCCGCGACCGCGGCGGCGTGCAGCGCGTCGGCGTTGGCCAGCCGGTCCTCCTCCGCGCGCAGCGCCGCGTCCTCCCCCGCCACCGGCTGCAGCTTCTCGATCTCGGTCAGGCCGGCGCGCAGCGCGCCGGCCTCGGCCGCCCGCGCCCGCGCCTGCGAGGTCAGCGTCTCCAGGTCGCCGCGGACCGTGCGGTGCCTGCCGAACGCCCGCTGGTAGTCGGCGAGCACCACGGCAAGCTCGGGGCCGGCGTACCTGTCCAGCGCCTCGCGCTGCCTGCCCGGCTTGAGCAGCTGCTGCTGATCGGCCTGGCCGTGCACCGCCACCAGGTCGTCGGCCAGGTAGGTGAGCAGGGCGACCGGCACGGAGGCGCCGCCAGCGAACGCGCGGGAGCGTCCCTCGGCGGACACCGTCCGGCTGAGCACGAGCGTGCCGTCCTCGTCGAGTTCGCCGCCGGCCTCTGCCACCTGCCTGGCGACCGGCCCGTCCGGGTCCGTGCGCAGCCTGCCCTCCACGCTGGCGCGCTGCGCGCCCGGCCGCACCCGCGCCGGGTCGGCGCGCCCGCCGAACAGCAGGCCGAACCCGGTCACCACCATCGTCTTGCCCGCGCCGGTCTCGCCGGTCAGCGCGGTGAAGCCGGGCGAAAGCTCGAGCAGCGCGTCCTCGATGACTCCGAGCCCGCTGATGCGCACTTCCTCAAGCATGACCGCTAGCAGTCTCCTTCCCGGCCCGGCCGCGCCAGCCCGCGACCGGCAGCCCGAACTTGGCGACCAGGCGGTCGGTGAACGGCCCGCCGCCGTCGGTCCCCGGCCCTGGGCCGTCCATCCGCACGAGCAACACCGGCAGCGAGCCCCGGCGCACCTCGACCCGGCCGCCGGGCGGCAGCTCAAACCTACGACGCCCATCGCACCACATGACAGCCCCGGCTGTCTCGGGCCCGCCCGCCGCGGCGCTCATCCTGGCGCCCTCGTCGTGCCCGCCAAAAGCCTCGCACACGAGTTCCACCGCGAGCACCGACCGCGGCGAGACAACCATCGGCGGAGCGAACAGCGCGTGCGCGCTTATCGGCACCATGAGCAGCGCCTCCACCTCCGGCCACACCACAGGGCCGCCGGCCGAGAACGCGTAGGCGGTCGACCCGGTCGGCGTCGCGCACACCACGCCGTCGCACCCCCAGCGCGACAGCGGGCGCCCGTCCACCTCGATGATCACCTCGACCATCCGTTCCCTGGCGGACTTCTCCACGGTCGCCTCGTTCAGCGCCCAGGTGGCGGCGAGCTCCGTCCCGTTCTCGCGCGCGACGACGTCGATCGTCATCCGCTCCTCGACCCGGTAGTCGCGCGCCACCAGCCGGTCCACGGTCTCGGCGAGCCCGTCAGGCTCGGCCTCGGCGAGGAAGCCGATATGCCCGAGGTTCACGCCGATCAGCGGGGTCCTGGCCGGGCGGGCGATCTCCGCGGCACGCAGCAGCGTGCCGTCGCCGCCGAGCACGATGACCAGTTCCGCGCCCTCAGCGGCGGACGGCCCGGCCGGCACGACGGTCGCGCCGTCGCACGCCAGGGCGGGCGCCTCGCTCTCGATGACCCGTACCGCGATGCCCGCGGCGCTCAGCTGCCCGATGACCAGCCGCGCGCTGCGCCGCGCGTTCTCCCTGCCGGTGTGCGCGAGCACCAGCATCGTCCGCTGTGATTCACCCATCGGGTGCAACTTATCCTTCCGCGCAGGCCGGCCGCGCCGCGGTCATCCCTCGACCGCGCGCCGCAGGCCGGCGGCGTCAAGCGGCGGCGCGCCCCGGCGCAGCCACACGAAGAACTCCACGTTCCCGGCCGGCCCGGGCAGCGGGCTCGCCGTGACACCCGCCACGCCGAGGCCGAGCTCCGCCGCGGCGTCGCAGACGCCCCGCACCGCCTCCGCCCGGTCGGCCAGGTCCCGCACCACCCCGCCCGCCCCTACCCGCCCCTTGCCGACCTCGAACTGCGGCTTGACGAGCAGCGCGAAATCCGCGCCGGGCGCCGCGCAGGCGACGAGCGCGGGCAGCACGAGCCGCAGCGAGATGAACGACAGGTCGGCCACCACGAGATCGGGCGGCGGCGCCACCTGGGACGGCTCGAGCAGGCGGACGTTCACCCGGTCGAGCACGGTCACCCGCGGGTCGGTGCGCAGGCGCCAGGCGAGCTGGCCGTACCCAACGTCCACGGCCACCACGTGCGCCGCGCCCGCGCGCAGCAGCACGTCGGTGAAGCCGCCGGCCGACGCGCCCGCGTCCAGGCACCGCTTTCCCGCCACGACGAGGCCGTCGAAGGCGGCCAGCGCCCCGGCGAGCTTGTGCCCGCCGCGCGAGGCGTAGCCGGGCTCGCCGCCGTCGCCCGTCACCGTCACCGGGACGTCCCTGGCGACCTGGGTGGCCGCCTTGCTCGCGGTCCGCCCCGCGACCGCCACCTTGCCGGCCGCGATCAGCTCGGCCGCCTGCTCGCGTGACCTGGCAAGCCCGCGCCTGACAAGCTCGGCGTCCAGCCTGGGCCGCGGCGTCACCGCTCTCCCAGCTCGCCGAGGATCTCCCGCAGGCGCTCGTGGACCGCCTCGAGCACGTGCGGGTGCTCGGCGAGCGGCAGCCCGTCAAGCGCGGCGAGCTCCTCGATGGCCTGGTCGACTCGGGCATCACCGGTGCCCGCGGGAGTCGCCGGGGACCGTTCTGTATCCATGGTTTGATTTTCCTCCGGGTCGGCGTTTACCCGTTCGCCGCCACTAGTGCGCTACCCTCCGCCTGAACGGTACCGCCGACCAGGGAGCGAGGCGCACATGAGCACGGCGCAGGAGTGCCAGGAGGCACTGCAGAAGCTGGTGGGGCGGCTGTCCGAGCTGAGCCCGGCCGAGCGGGACGATTACTTTGGCAACCGGTCGATCAGCGTCACGATTCCTGACCTCGGCCTGACCTACGTGACCAAGCTCGGCAGCGGGGACGACCCGGTGCGCGAGGCGGTGCCCGGCGAGCCGCCGGCCGACATCAGGCTGACCGCCAAGAGCGCGGAGGTCATCGCGCTCGCCGACTCGCCTATGAACATCGCGCGCAGCTGGGTGGCGGGCCGCATCAAGATCGAGGCGAGCATGAAGGACCTGTTCCGGCTGCGCAAGCTGCTCTGAGCGGAGGCGGCGCGCCCTGGGGTCACGGGGTCGGGGCGGCCGGCGATGATTGGGCCTATGGGAGACCTGATCGTGCTGCGGCACGGCCAGACCGAGTGGAGCAGGGACGGCAGGCACACCGGCCGCACCGACGTCCCGCTCACCGCCCGGGGCGTCGCCGACGCGGCGGCCCTTGCCCCGATGCTGGCCAGGCGCCACATCGCCGCGGTGTTCACGAGCCCGGCGGCCCGGGCCAGGCGGACCACGGAGCTGGCCGGCCTGGCCGGCCTGGCCGGCGGCCCGGCCGGGTCGCCCACCGTCAAGCAGGACCCCGATCTGTGGGAGTGGGACTACGGGGGCTACGAGGGCATGACCACCCCGCAGATCCAGCAGCGGCGGCCGGGCTGGTACCTGTGGCGGGACGGCGTCATCCCCGGCGACGCCGCGCACCCGGGAGAGACCGTGCAGGAGGTGGGCGCGCGCGCCGACCGGGTGCTGGCCCGGGCGACGGCGTACCTGCCCGACGGCGACGTGGCGCTGGTGGGGCACGGCCACATGCTGCGCGTGCTGACCGCACGGTGGCTGGGGCTGCCCGCTTCGGACGGGCGGCTGTTCCGGCTGGACACG
>JASHPP010000381.1 GCA_030038035.1 Trebonia sp. | reverse complement strand
CGGGATAAGTGTCTTGGTTTTCAGCCGCCGAAGCCGCACATTTCAGCGGCCTCATCCAATGCCAGGTCCCACGGGAAGGCGTTCACCACATCGGCTTCGCCGTGCGCGGGGTGCGGCCGGACGCTGCCGGCACCGAGCAGGATGCTGACGCCCTCGGCGCGCAGCGCCTTGACGCTGCGCGCGAACGGCGGGCGGCCGGCCAGCGCGTCGCTGACGAACGGCAAGACCACGATCGGGATGCCGAGGCCGGTCTGTTCGGCCAGGACGCCCAGGGCGTAGGTGTCGCTGATCCCGAGCGCCCACTGGTTGATCGTGTTGAACGTCGCCGGCGCGACGATGATCGCGTCGGGAATCCGCGACCTCGGCGCGCCGGGCTTGCTGTACTGGCTGCGGACCGGACTGCCAGTTTCCGCCTCGATTTCCCCGGCGTCGAAGAACTCGAGCGCGGACGGGGTGGCGATGACCTGGACCGTCCAGCCGCGCCCGATGGCGAGCCTGACGAGCGTGCCGATCGCCGCGGCCGGGCCCGCGCCGCACGCGATGATCGAAAGCACGGGGGTCTCGCGAGCCATAGCACGAGGATAGGAACCGCGCGGCTGGTTGTCTGCCGGTACGGCTCGGCCCCGCGCGGGCGGCGGATCACGGGCGCATTATGGCGGCGTGAGGCGCCGGCTCACGCGGGCGCCTTGGACCGCAGGATCCGGATGAACTCGCGCATCCATGCCGGGTGATCCGGCCAGGCCCGAGCCGACACCATCTGCCCGTCGATCACGGCGGCGCCGTCGACGAACTCACCGCCCGCCGCCGCCACGTCCGGGGCGAGCGCCGGATAGGCGGCGCTCTTGCGTCCGGTGAGCGCGCCCGCGGCGGCGAGGACCTGCGGGGCGTGGCAGAGCTGCGCCACGGGCCGGTCGGCTTCCATGAAGCTGCGCACGATGCGCTGGACGTCCGGGTCGTTGCGGATGTACTCGGGCGCCCGCCCGCCGGGGATGACCAGGGCCACATAGCTGGCCGGGTCGACGTCCGCGAAGGCGAGATCCGCTGGCCAGGTGTAGCCGGGCTTTTCTGTGTAGGTGTCGTAACCGTCGACGAAGTCGTGGACGACGAACTGCAGCTTTTTCTTCGACGGCGCCGCGATGTCGACCTCGTAGCCCTCCTCGAGCAGCCGCTGATAGGGGTACATGACCTCCAGCGATTCCGCGGCGTCCCCAGTGATGATCAAGACCTTCGGCATGGCTGTTCCCTTCATCTCGCTCGATCTGCGGTAGTCACAACCGGACTACGCCAGTCCAAATCCCCGGGGGCGCGCGAGTCAACCCCTGGCCTGCGGTCGCACGCCGGGTGATCCGGCTCACCGGCTGCGGGCTTTTGGCCGGTGACCTGGGACTTAGGTCCCCATGGCGAGAGCACGCGGGCTGGTTCACTCATGACATGTTCGTCAGCGGTGAGATAAGGCTGGAGATCGCCTTCAGGGACGCGCTGGCCCGGCTCGCACGGCTGGCCGGCGCCGGCTGGCTGCGCGCGGCCTCGGCTGAGGCGTACGCCGAGTCAGGCGCGGCGCTGGCGCGGGTCGGCCCGCTGGGTGGCGTGCCCGGGCTCTCCCGGCTGGTAGAGGTGCGGTTCAGCCAGCTGGCGGTCCACGACGGGCACGCGGTGCTGCCGCTGCGGTGGGAGGCGACCGGGGCGGGCGGCGCTTTGTTTCCCGCCCTCGACGCGGACATCACGCTGGCCCCGGCCGGGGAGCGGGCCAGCGCGCTCAGGCTGTCCGGCGTTTACCGGCCCCCGCTTGGCGCGTTCGGTGCGGGTCTGGACCGGGCGGTCTTCAACCGGGTGGCGATCGCGACGGTACGCAGGTTCATGGGCAGCGCCGGGGATGCCATGACCCAGCTGGCCGGCACCGCCGGGCAGGAGCACGCGGACGGCCGGAAGGAGTGGTCGTGGGTTGCCACCCCGCAGGCGCCATCGACTGCTTACCCGGAGTGATCGGGGCCTTTTCGTGGTTGCATAGGTGTCCAGGGGAGGACCACGGGGCCGGCTGGGGGCAGCATGCTCGCGATCTCGTTCAACAGCGTTCTTATCATCGCGGGGATCTCGGTCCTGGTGCCGGTCGTGCTCGGCCTGCTGCCCCGGCTGCCGGTGCCCGGGGCCGTGCTTGAGGTGATCGCCGGCATCGTGGTCGGTCCGTCGGTTCTCGGCTGGGTACGCGAGGACGCGCCGGTGCAGGTCCTGAGAGATCTCGGCCTGGGCATGCTGCTGTTCCTGGCCGGGCTTGAGATCGACGTCGACCGCCTGCGCGGGCCGCTGTCGCGGCTGGCGAGTGCGGCGTTCGGCGTTTCTGCCGTGCTCGGGTTGCTGTGCGGTCTGGTTTCATGGCTGGCCGGCCAGGCCACGCAGCCCCTGTTGCTTGGGATCATTCTCATGTCGACGTCGGCTGGGCTGCTGCTGCCGCTGCTGAAGGACGCGGGGGAGGGGACCACTGAATTCGGCCAGCTCGTGATGACCGCGGCCGCGCTCGCGGAGGTCGTGCCCATCATGCTCTTGTCGCTGTTCTTCTCGGCGGCGTCCAAGACGTCGCAAGAGCAGCTGATCTCGCTCGGGATCTTCCTGGCCCTGCTGGTCCTGATCGGGCTCACCCTGAGCACCGTCCGTCGGCTGCGCGGCCTGGACCGGATGCTTGACCGCCTGGAGCACCGCAGCGGCCAGCTGCGCGTGCGCGCCACGCTCACCCTGGCGCTCGCGTGCGGCGTGCTCGCCTACCGGTTCGGCTTCGCGTCGATTCTCGGCGCGTTCGCCGCCGGCCTGCTCGTGAAGCTGGTCGAGATTTCGCGTTACAAGCCGGATCGGGATTTCCTGACCAAGCTGGAGGGCATCGGGTTCGGTTTCCTCATTCCGATCTTCTTCATCGCCACCGGCGTCGAGTTCCAGCTGAAGGATCTGCTGGACCACCCGGTCGCGCTCGCCGAAGTGCCGCTGTTCCTCATCGCGCTGCTGTTCGTGCGCGGACTGCCCGCGCTGCTGTACCGGAGGCGTACCGGCACCCGCCGCGCCGTGGCCGCCGGGCTGCTGCAGGCGACCACGCTGACGTTCGTGATCGTGGCGACGCAGATCGGTCTTGCCGCGGGGAAGGTCACGCCAACGGTGGCCGCCGCGCTCGTCGCCGCCGGTCTGCTGTCGGCAGCCTTGTTCCCCATCGGGGCTCAGCGGCTGCTCTCCCGTGCCGAGCCGGTACCGTCTGGCGTCGCGACGCGAGACGATCAGCTGCGGTGAAAAGGCTGGATTCCGGACGAGTGCTCGATGCCCGCGCTCAGTCCCGGCTGGCTGGCTCGGTCCGCGCTGGCTCGGTCCGCGCTGGCTCGGCGGTGTCGAGCAGCCGCCGCAGCGCGCTGGTGTAGCGCTCTAGGGCGGTCCGGCCATCGCGGGTGAGGGCGACCGTGGTCAGCGCGTTGACGCCGCTGCCGGTCTTGTCCGTCTGCACGTACCCGGCGCCCTCCAGTTTGCGCAGGTGGGTGATCAGGTTGCCCGGTGTCAGCCCGATCATGTCCTGCAGCCTGGTGAAGGACAGGGTGTCGCCGTCCGGCAGCGCCGCCAGCGTCACCATCAGGCGAAGCCGGGCCGGCGCGTGGATGACCGGGTCGAGCCCGTCGTCGCTCATCGGC
>JASHPP010000380.1 GCA_030038035.1 Trebonia sp. | reverse complement strand
GCCCAGGTCGCCAACCGCGCGCCGCTGCGCGAGGTCCAGCACTGGATCGCCGAACACCCCGCCGCCGACCTGTCCGTCGAAGCCCTCGCCCAGCGGGCCAGCCTGTCGCCCCGCCACTTCGCCCGCGCCTTCGCCGCCGAGGTCGGCGTGCCGCCCGGCCGCTACGTCGACCGGTCCAGGTTCGAGGCGGCCCGCCGCCACCTCGAAGACAGCGAGGAAGGCGTCGAGGAGACCGCCCGCGCCTGTGGCTACGGCACCCCCGAGGCGATGCGCCGCGCCTTCGTCCGCTCGCTCGGCGTCAGCCCGGCCGAGTACCGTCGCCGCTTCCGCCCGAAGGCCCCACCCCAGGAGGAGTTCCGTGCAGATCGTCATCGCGCTCTTTGACCGTTTCGCTTCCCTTGACGCCGTAGGCCCTTATCAGGTCTTCACCCACTGGCCAGGCGCCAAAGTCATTTTTTCTTCCGAACGAACAGGGCTTATCTGCGACGAGTCAGGCTCCCTCGCCCTGCGCGCGCAGGCCAGCTACGCCGACGTCCCCCATCCGGACATCATCCTCGTCCCAGGCGGGCCCGGCCAGGCCGATCAGATGGCCCCGAGCCCGCTCACCGACTGGCTCATCCAGGCCGACCAGACGAGCACGTGGACGACTTCGGTCTGCACCGGCTCGCTGATCCTGGCCAGCGCCGGCCTCCTGGCGGGCCGCGCGGCGGCCACGTACTGGCTGGCCACGGACGAACTGGCCCGCCTGGGCGCCAGCCCGCGCAGCGAGCGCTACGTCTTCGACGGCAAGTACGTCACGTCGGCCGGCGTCTCCGCGGGCATAGACATGGCGCTGGCCCTGTGCGGAACGATCGCCGGCGACGAGGTAGCCCAGCAGATCCAGCTCGCGATCGAGTACGACCCCAAGCCGCCGTACCGCGCCGGCTCCCCGGCGAGCGCCCCCCCGGGGGCGGTCGCCGCGCTGACCGCCGCAAGCCGCTTCGATCGCAACGGCGCGGGATAGGCAGGGCTAGCTCGGCTTACTTCCCGCCGCTGGCATTCTCCGTCGATGCCTTCACGACCGCGACGTGCCCGTCAGGCTCCTTCGAGTTGCCGGTAAACGAGACGATGTCGCCGGGCAGGTAGGGCTGGCCCTTCGTGCCGTTGGGGATCAGGGGGACGGAGGGATAGCGGGTGTGCACGGTGCTCGCGAAGTTCCTGCCGTCAAGGCCCGCCCCGTAGACCGGCGTCTTTCCCCAGATGTCGAACAGCACCCGGTCGGCGAGTTCGGTGCACTGGTAGCTCCTCGGCGCGGCTTCGAAGAAGCCCTGGTACGGGCCGCTGGCCGGCACGTCATGGCGTTTTCCCGAGTCGTTCGCCGGCCCGCATGCATAGCCGTCACCGAAGCTGGCACCCAGGTCATGGCCGCCGGGCACGGCGCTGGCGCAGAACCCTGCACCCTCTCCGAACCCAGCCGGCGGGGAAGCGGCAAGGGCGGGAGCGGCGAGTAGACCCGACTGGCACAACTGCGCCGCCCCAAGGGCCAGCGCGAATAGCGCGGCTTTCAGCCAGCGTGACCGGTGCGTCCCGCTCCTCACATGCCCTCCCCGCCTCTCGGCTTTTCCCCAGAGGACGCGCGCTAACGATCGATGGTTGACGCAAAGACGCTTTTCTATAGGCAATTAGCGTGGCAGCCGCCAATCCGGGGCTGACCGGCGGCTTTCCCTGGTAAGCGGGCCGGTGCGCCCGTTCCCCAAGCGCCGCGACCCCGGTAACGGAGCCGCGAACACACCCGACCGCGCCGCGTAGTCGTACCGGTAAATCTCCCGCCCGCCGATGTAGGCCGCTTCCGCCCGCGACATCACGTCAAGCGGGTCCCCGGACCAGATGACAAGGTCCGCGTCCTTGCCGACGGACAGCGACCCGAGCCGGTCCGCGACGCCGATGATCCGCGCCGGGTTGATCGTCACCGACCGCAGCGCGGTCACCGGATCCAGGCCCTCCTTGACCGCCAGCGTGGCCTGGTGGATCAGGAAGTGCACGGGCACCACCGGGTGGTCGGTGGTGAGCGCGATCGTGACGCCGGCCGCCGCCAGCCGCCCAGGGTTGGCCAGCGACCGGTTCCGCAGCTCGACCTTGGACCGGGAGGTGAGCAGCGGGCCGATCACGACGGGGATCCCGGCCGCGGCGATCTTGTCCGCGAGCAGGTACGCCTCGGTGCCGTGGTCGATCACCAGGTCGTAGCCGAACTCCGCCGCCAGCCGCATCGCGGTCGCTATGTCGTCGGCGCGATGGCAGTGCTGCCGCCAGGGAATCTCCCGGCGCAGCACGCGGCCAAGTGCCTCGAGTTTCAGGTCCCGCTCAGTCACCGGGGATCGTTCGGAAGACTGGTTGTCTTTTTCCTTCGCCGCCTCTTGCCTGGCCAGATAGTTGCTGGCCTCCACGAACGCGGACCTGATGACGGCCGCCGTGCCCAGCCTGGTGGACGGGGTTTCCTTCTTATCGCCGTAGACGCGCTTGGGGTTCTCGCCGAGCGCCGACTTCAGGCCGGCGGGCTCGCGCAGCACCATGTCGTCCACGGTGCGGCCCCAGCAGCGGACCGCGACCGTCTGGCCGCCGATCGGGTTGCCGGATCCGGGGTTGATGTTCACCGCGAGCACGCCGCCGCTGATCGCGTCGCGGAAGCCCTCCTCCGCCGGGTTGATCGCGTCAAGGGCCCTGACCTGGGCCTGCACCGGGCCGGTCAGCTCGTTGGTGTCGGTGCCCGCCCAGCCTTCGCCCTCCTCGTACACGCCGAGATGGGCGTGCGCGTCGATGAAGCCGGGCAGCACCCACTTGCCCGTCGCGTCGACGGCGTCCGTGCCTGGCGGCGGCTTGAACTCGGGTCCGGCCACAGCCGCGATCTTGCCGTCTACCAGCAGGACTGTTCCGCCCTCGATGGGATCGCCCTCGACGGGGACGACATGCCCGCCCGTGATCGCGACGCTGCTGCTGGCCACGCCACCGCCCTTTCCTTGTGAAGTTTGCCGTCCCAATCTTAGGCAGCAGCCGGATACCCCGCGGGTCACCGAGCGCCGATCACCGCCCGGCCCTTGGCGGTCCGCACCGCTTCCTTCAGCGTGGCGAGGTCGTAGGCGCCGTAGTGCCGCATGCCGTTGACGAAGAACGTGGGGGTGCCCGAGACGGTGGCGAGGTCGGCGGAGTCGACGTCTTCGGCGATCCGGGCCGCGCCGACGTGCTTGCGCAGGTCGGCGGCGAATTGGGAGGTGTCGAGCCCCAGGTCGGCCGCGTACCGGATCAGGTCGCGCGTGTCCAGCGCGCCCTGGTGGTCCATGAGCGTGTCGTGCATGTCCCAGAACTTGCCCTGCCGGTCGGCGGCCTCGGCCGCCTCCGCGGCGAGCTGCGCGTGCGGGTGCACGTCGGTGAGCGGCAGGTGGCGGAAGACGAAGCGCAGTTCCCCGTACTCCTTGATCAGCTCCCGGACGACCGGCTCCGCCTGCCCGCAGTACGGGCACTCGAAGTCGCCGTATTCGACCAGCGTGACGAGCGCGTCCTCCTTGGGCCCGCGGATGTGGTCCCGCTCCGGGTCGACGGGCGCGACCAGGTCGGTGACCGTCGTGGCCGTGCCGAGCAGCGCCCGCAGCCTGGTCCGCGCCGGCAGCAGGCCGATCACGCGGAAGATCGCCCAGGACAGGGCCGTCGCGCAGACCGCGGCGGAGAGGATGCCGAGCTTGGCCTCCGCGAGTTCGGTGCCGGTGAACGCGAGCGAGGCGATCAGCAGCGATACCGTGAACCCGATGCCGGCGACCGCGCCCACGCCAGCGCACGCGCCCCAGCCGATGGGCGGGGAGACCCGCCCCTTGGTGACCTTGCTGACCAGCCAGGCGGTGCCCGCCGTGCCGATCGGCTTGCCCGCCAGGTAACCGATCATGATCCCGAGCGTGGCCGGGGACGCGTACGCCTGCGCCAGGAACGAGCCGCTGATCACGATGCCGGCGTTGGCCAGCGCGAACAGCGGGACGATCACGTAGCTTGTCCACCGGTGGTAAAAGTCCTGCAGCCGGTCGTTGGGCGAGATCGCGGTCCGGACCACCTCCCGTGCCTGCTGCGCGAGCCGTGCCGTGGGCTGCTCGCGGAACAGCCGGAACGCGTCGGTGGCCTGTTCCAGGTCTTGCCGTGCCGCCGGGTAGGCGTAGGTGAGCAGGCCGATGACGAGCCCGGTGACGATCGGGTCGATGCCTGACTTGAAGAACGCCACCCAGGCCGCCAGCCCGATCAGCAGGTAGAGCGGACCGCTACGGCTGCCGCGGTGCCTGATGTAGGCGATGACCGCGAGCAGGGCGGCGCCGATCACCAGCGGCACTAGTTTCACGTCGCTGCTGTAGAAGATCGCGATGACCGCGATCCCGGCAAGGTCGTCAACGACCGAGAACGTCAGCAGGTAGGTGCGGACCCGGTCGGGCAGGCGGCTGCCCCCGGCCAGCGCGAGCGCGCCGAGGGCGAACGCGGTGTCGGTGGACATCGCGGTGCCCCAGCCGTGCGCGCTCGGCCGCCCCGCGTTGAACGCGAGGAAGATCGCGATCGGCACCGCCATGCCGCCAAGCCCGGCGAGCAGCGGCAGCGTCAGCCGGCTGCGGATCCGCAGCTCGCCCATGTCCCATTCGCGGCGCGCCTCGAGCCCGACGACGAGGAAGAACAGCGTCATCAAGCCGGAGTTCACGAACACCCGCAGGTCCATGGATATGCCGTGCCCGCCGACGTCGATGGCCAGCTTGGTGTACCAGAACCGCTGGTAGCTGGCAGCGCTGACGTTCGCCCAGATCAGGGCGGCCAGGGTCGCCGCGGCCAGGATGGCGGCGCTGCCCGTCTCCGTGAACAGGAACTTCCGCAGCGGCGTCCGGTGCCGCGACGTCCACGCCGTGCTGCCCCCCTGCCGGGCGGCGCGCCGGCCATCGTTCCGGACGCCGGCCGCGCTGTCTTGCCGGGCGGACCGCTGGCCATCCGGCTGCGGCGCCCCGGCTGCCAGCCGCGGGTCGGCCTGCGACTCGGTCATGCCTCAATTGTCTCCCGCGCGACGGCCCGGCCTCATCTGGGCAACACCCAGGGCTGTGAGCTCCTCGGCCTGTCCGCGCGTCATGTCCCCGCCGACGGCGGGTGAACCCGGCCGACAGCCGATCAATGCGGACGGACCGGGATCGTGGGTCGTGGTGGGGCCAGGACGGTACGCGACGATCTCACTGTGGGCGTCGCCAGTAATCCCACGGATGACGCCCCGGCCGGAGGCCGCTGGCCTCCGCCAAGGCCGAAGCCTCGCCGAACCGGTAACCGATCCTGCCTGGCTCATGGGCGTCGCTTCCGAACGTCACCGCCTGCCCGCCTTCCTCCCGCCACCAGCGCACGATCTCCGGGTGCATCGGCCCTTCCGTGTTGATTTCCAGCGCCTTGCCCGTCCCGGCCAGCACGCGCAGCGCGTGCCTGAATTCTTCCTCGAACTCGCTCGGGTCGAAGGGAGTGGCCAGCGCTGGCCAGTAGCGAAGCGGATAGTCGATATGAGCGAGCACGGCGAAGGCATCGCAGCCCTCAATGAGGCGGACGACCTCCGCGAGATAATCGCGGACGACCTGGTCTGCCGGACCGTGCCGGTACAAGCTCGGCGGCTCCGCGAATCCCGCGCCGAGCGGAAGGCAGTGCTGCGAGCCCAGCACCCTGTCGAACTCCCCGGCCCGGAGCAGCCGTGCGGCGGCGGCGCCGTGCCAGTGCGGTTCCCCCAGCTCAACCCCGCTGATGATGCGCAAGTCAGAGAACCGCTCACGGCACCGCCCGAGGCACTCCAGATACCCGTTCAGGTCCAATGCCGGCGGGACGAGCACCCCAGCCGGGCTGGTGAAGGCCGCGAGGTCGGGATCGGCTTCCAGGTCAGCGGTCACCACGATCCACGGTGTGTAGTCCGCGTGCTCGGTGAACGCCACCGCGGGCAGCCCCATGGCCACTGCCTGCGCGCACGTCCGCTCCATGGAGCCGTTGACCGCGTCCCACGACCATTGGCTGTGCACATGCCCATCCGCTGGCAGCACGGTGACCAGATCCCTTCCCGGCCGAACGACACGCTACGCCAGCGCGCCGGGCCGGCCTGGCGCCACGTTAGCCGCCTGACGGACAATCACGAGACATGGCTGAAACGAGGCACACCGCGATGTCCACCCACCAGGTCACCAACCAGCCGCCGCCGCTGGCGGACTACGACGCGTCCGACGACCCCGCCCTGCTTGAGGCGCTGCGCCGCGAGGGCGCGGCCTGGGCCGAGCCAGAGCTGCGCCGGCTCGGCCGCCTGGCCGGCAGCCAGCTGGCCCAGGACAACGGGCGGCTCGCCAACGACAACCCGCCGAAGCTGCGCACCCACGACCGCTACGGCCACCGCCTCGACGAGGTGGAGTTCCATCCTGCCTGGCACGACCTCATGCGGACGGCGATCCACCACAGCCTGCACGCCACGCCGTGGCGGGAGCGGCGTCCAGGCGCCCACGTGGCCCGCGCGGCCGGCTTCTACGTCTGGGGGCAGGCCGAAGCCGGCCACCTCTGCCCGGTCTCCATGACCTACGCGATCGTGCCCGCGCTGCGCCACGCCCCCGAGCTGGCCGGCCAGTTCGAGCCGTTGCTCGCCGCGACGCACTACGATTTCGGGCTCCGCCCGCCGCTGGCCAAGAAGGGCCTGCTCGCGGGCATGTCGATGACCGAGAAGCAGGGCGGTTCCGACGTGCGCGCGAACACCACGACGGCGGTGCCGGCCGGTGACGGCACCTACCGCATCACCGGCCACAAGTGGTTCACCTCCGCGCCGATGGGCGACCTGTTCATGGTCCTCGCGCAGGCGCCCGGCGGCCTGTCCTGTTTCCTGCTGCCCCGAGTGACCCCCGACGGCGACCGCAACGGCATGCGCCTGATGCGCCTGAAGGACAAGCTCGGCAACCGCTCGAACGCCTCCGCCGAGGTCGAGTACGAAGACGCGCTCGCCTGGCTGGTGGGGGAGGAGGGCCACGGCGTGCGCGTCATCCTCGAGATGGTCAACTCGACCCGGCTCGACTGCGTGCTCGCCGCCGCGACCGGCATGCGCGCCGGCGTGATCCACGCGGCACACCATGCCGCGCACCGCGCGGCGTTCGGGAAGACGCTCATCGACCAGCCGCTGCTGGCGAACGTGCTCGCGGACCTGGCGGTCGAGTCCGAGGCGGCGACCGCGGTCGCGCTCCGGCTGGCCGCCGCGACCGACCGCGCCGCCCGCGGCGACCAGGACGAGGCCGCCTTCCGCCGGCTGGCCCTCGCCGTGACCAAGTACTGGGTGTGCAAGCAGGCTCCGGCCCATGCCGCCGAGGCGCTGGAGTGCCTGGGCGGCAACGGCTACGTCGAGGAGTCCGGGATGCCCCGGCTCTACCGCGAGGCGCCGCTCGGCTCGATCTGGGAGGGCTCAGGCAACGTCGCCGCGCTTGACGGGCTGCGCGCGCTGACCCGCCAGCCCGAGTCCGCCGAGGCCTTCTTCGCCGAGCTCGAGCTGGCCACGGGCGCCGACCGCCGCCTGGATGAGGCGATTGCCCGGCTGCGCAAGGAGGCCGCCGACCCCACCGAGGCCGGCGCCCGCCGCCTTGCCGAGACCATGGCCGTGACCCTGCAGGCCGCGCTGCTTGTCCGGCACGGCCACCCGGCCGTCGCGGACGCCTTCGCCGCCACCCGGCTGGCCGGCGATCGCGGCCACGCCTACGGCACGCTCCCGGCTGGTCTCCGGACCAGTGAGATCATCGCCCGCGCCACTCCCGCCTCTTAAATATCGCCCCGCCTTGGCTCTCGCCACCGCGCCACTGCCGCGACCCCTCAGGAGAGCCACTGGCGCGCGACTTTGCACACTCCATGACCTTTTGCCGCCCGGAATGCCCGATTTGTCCATGCACAAAGTGTCCAAAGTGGCACTTGCGGGACTCCAGTGACGCCAGGGAAACCGCCCGGCGTTTCGCTGCCGCGTGTCGGCGCCGCGTATCGGGCTACGTGGCGCTTGGGATGGCGTCAGGGTACGGCGCGTACTCGGTGATCTCCACCGGGTCGCCGACCCGGATGACTCCGGGGGAGTCGGGGATGATGTTCTGCCCGAAGACCAGGCTCTGGCCGAACCGGCGCTTGCGCCCGAGGATCTTCAGCGGCTGCGTGCCGCGCGCGCCGGTGACCTGGTCGGTCGTGGTCACGACGCAGCGGCCGCACGGCTTGGCGACGCGGAACGACACCGGTCCGATCCGGACGCGGCGCCAGCGGTCCTCGGCCCACGGCTCGAAACCGGTCACCACGACGTTGGGGCGGAACCGGTTCATCGGCACCGGCTGCTCGCCCGCGGCGGCGAGCCACTCGCCGAGCTGGCGCAGCGAGCCGGTGTTCGTGAGCAGCAGTGGGTACCCGTCGGCGAAGCTCACGACGTCGCCGTCCGCGCCGAACTCCGGGTCCACCGCGCGCCGCGTCGGGTCGTCCAGGTAGACCAGCCGGGCCGGCTCGCCCAGGTAGGCGGAGAACCACGCGTCCGCCTCGGCCCCGGCGGCGGCGGCCAGCAGGGTGGACCCCCACACGGTGACCTTGAGC